>CAUWCC010000001.1:0-82382 GCA_963556805.1 uncultured Bulleidia sp.
TTCCTTTTCTTCGTCATATACATGACCACATACTGTGCATCTAAACTTCATATTCGTTATATCTCCTTTGTTCTTTCGACAAGTATATTCTTGTCCGAAACCTATTCTTTTGCAAGCGTGATGCTCACGTTTTTTGTTATTTTATCGTAAACTTCTTCCCATACTTTTAACACACTATACAACCTTAAAATCTTCCTTACAAAGCTCATCTAATGCCGCATCCGGCATTGTCGTAAGGCGGGTAGATTGTGCCACGATTGCATCTTCAATTGTGTTTCGTGCAAGACGACCGTTTCCTGCTTCGGAAGCATGGTCTGTCTGTTGTCGATCGAAGAAGGACTTTAAGATTGGAAGAGCATCTTCGGCAATTTTATATCCTTTATTAGTTGCTTGTATCTTAGCAATCTCAACCAATTCTTCACCCGTATAGTCATGAAATTCAATGACTGTCGGGAAACGTGATTTCAAACCAGAATTAGCTTCTAAAAATACACTCATTTCTTTTTTATATCCTGCTAAGATCACAACAAGATCATCACGATGATCTTCCATCGCCTTAACAAGTGTGTCAATTGCCTCTAAACCGAAGGTATCATCTTTTCCTCTATATAGAGAATATGCTTCATCGATAAACAAGACACCGCCTAATGCACTGCGGATGACAGACATCGTTAATGGTGCTGTTTGTCCCACGTATTGGGCAACTAAATCAGCACGTGTCACTTCTACAAGTTGACCTTGGGATAATGCACCAATTGCTTTTAAATACCTTGCCAACAATCTAGCAATGGTCGTCTTACCTGTACCAGGGTTTCCTGTAAAGATCATATGTTTGGAGATATCAGCTGTCTTCAATCCTTGACGACGTCGTTTTTCTTGAATTGCTACATGGGCTTGTAAACCTCGGATATGCTCCTTTACCTTCTGCAAGCCGATGATATGTGAAAGTTCTGCATTCACCTCTTCGATCTCCCGGCGGCTGTCTTTGGTATTCGTTAATGATAAAGAAGCGGTGTTCCATTTTGCTGCGGGACGGTCGTTTTCTACAGCAATTGTAAAACTGATGCACTTGCTTTGCATTACAGCATCAGATAAACGAATGTAAAATTCATTAAATAATGCTAAAACGCCATCTGCTCCCTGGGTCTTATCGTAGTGCTCTTTTACCCAAGTTTCCACACTCGGTTCGATTGTGATATCACAGTGCATATAAGTAGTGCATTTCTTCTGCAATTCATTACTTTCCAAGGAAATGATCTTTGTAATAGCTTCATCACTCAACACATGAAAATCCACAATATCCTGAATCTTCTGCAAGAAATTAGCACCAAAAGCATCTTGTACATCACTGATCTTACCCTCAGTAATAAATACAAGGTATTTCCCGGGTGAAGAAAGCTCAGAAATGCTGTCTTTCACCAATCCTGTTCTATTCTCAACAAGAACACCTTTGGAAGCTACATATCTCCTAGATAGGGTCATAGCGCCCTGTGTCACAAGTTCTGAAATCATTCGGAGGAAAGAGGGACATCCTTGCTCGAAATTCTCAAAACAGATAAAACCTCCTCTGCTCTCCAACGCTTCATATACATCCTGTAAAAATACTTGTTCTTGTGATACAGCTGTGTATCTGCTCAAATCAATCATATGCACTTCTTCAGATGTAAAGACTTGTTGTTCATAGAAAGAACGTGCTGCTGCTTTAATTGCTGCATGGCGACCGGAGCCATTAGGCCCCATTACGAGGATCGTATTAGCGGGGCTTTGTTTTTCTCTTCCCATAACATACGGTCGACGCAGGGCTGTCAGTAAAGTCTGCAATCCCTCTTCTTGTCCTATGATCTTTGTTTTTAGATCTGTATCTACCTTTTCAAAAATAGTGCATGTGTCCTTCGTCTCTTGTTGAGACTTTTGCTGAGCAGGTACACCAAAATCTTTTTGGATTTCAGCTGCAAGTTGTTCTGGTTCAGGAACATCTGCTTTAGGTACTTCTTTATGCGGCTTGCTATGCTGGGAAAGATTTGCGATATTCTTTTTCTGGCGGACTAAAATCGCATTTAATTCAGCCATAGCCTGATCTGCTTGCTTTAAAGTAGCGTTGACTGACGCGGTCTGCTGATTTACTGCATCCCCGAGTGTCAGTTCTGGTTCTTCTGTAGAACAAAGGGGCCTTTCTTTGCCAAACACTTCGTTCCAAAGTTTCATCTTTTCAGCTTCTCTATCTTTACGTGCCATAAGATGTACTCCTGCAATTTAACTTTCTATTCTTTATGATCATTCATACGGATATCCCCAGCATAGCCGTCTTTCTGCAAAACAGCCTCCAAAGTAGAAATATCAGCAGATAGGTTGATAAAATCTTGATCTGTCATAGAAGCAATGATCGTTTTCATTGCGTCATTGATCAAACCCAATGTCTTAGTTAATTTTTCACGGGTTGGTTCGTAATTCAGATCAGTTTTTGCACTCTGCAAGTTATCAAACTGATTTAAGATCTTGATCAAAATAGGTAGGTAATACTCGTACAATTTCTCCAATTTGGAGCGGGAATCAGGAAATTTCTTTTCTAACTCCTGGATTTGTTTTAAGAGTGCACATGTTTCAAATAAACCATTAGAAATCGTTTCATCAACAATATTGGTGTTTAAACGGTTGATCTCATCGATAAAATCTTGTGCTGATACAAGTTTTGTCTTTTTGTTCTCGCGTGGTTTTGGTTCGTCATACTGTGCTGAAGCAGGTGTTCCTTTATGCTCTGTTACTACTGTATCAATGACTATATCTTGAGGATGCAGCTTTTGTTCAGGTTCGTCATTACGTGCAAAGCTCAGAAGACGGTCAATGATCTGTTCGTATGTTGCAGGGTATCTTCTACCAAATTCACTTAACGAGCATACATATTTACCACCTTGGTATACATCCAAGTCTGTTGTTGATGTATAACGAGATCCGCTCATACGAAGATCGATATCATCGATCACCTGCAGCAAACGGTTATTACTAAAAAATCTACGTAAAAAGACATTTAACATTGCCTGCTGGCTTGGGGAAGTGTAATTCATCGAACGGCTATTTCTATTCCCATAAGATGCATTGTGCCATGAAGAATGACTGTTTTTGCCTTCTATGCTGCCTTTTGTAAACATATTACCAAGAAAGGCAAATACTAGAACAATAATGACTAAAGGCAGAAGCACGGAAAAAATCCCTGATCCAAATAAAAACATAAACAAGAATATCCAAAAAATCATGCTGCCGCCATTTCTCATCATCTCACCTCTTCGTTATATTTTTGATTATAGCATGAAGCAGTGTTTATGCGTTGCAGGGCACTTGTAAATATCTAATTTTAGAAAATCGTTTTTTTTTTGCTCGCCATGTGCTTTTTTGCGTTTGTCACCTTTTCGGTGCAATCGTCATGATATAATATTTTTATGAATAAGACATATATTACGGATCAGTATCGCGGGAATTTATTTCTTGCCCGCTCTGCTCAACAGCACGGTGGTGTTGTCTACGGGATCAAAATGACGTCTTTGCAGAATTTGTTATTGGAGGAACATGATGCAGATGAAGTAATGTTATTAAAACTTCGTCGTTTGCTGGCTGCAGACAAGTCTTCATTCCCTATCTACGGTGAAATGTTTTCTTACTCCGCCTTCTTTGCGGAAGTTTTATCTTTTGCTCGTGAATGTATTTTGTATGGAATTAGTACTGAGAATCTTCCTGCACAGGATGCTCGTGAAAACGAATTGCAGCGTATTATGGCATGTGCGTTATCATTAAATCTTGCCGAGAAGAAAAACACTGCTTCTTTAGAAGCAAGGTTGCACGATATCAAGGAAATGCAGGGATTAACACTGATTCCTGGTTTTACAAAAGATATCTATCATCAAAAGATCTTGCAGCAATTGGTAAAAGATATTCCTGTTATGGAACAGGAGGATGTAGAACCAAAAATGTTCTTTCGAACAGCTGATGATCCGCGAAGGGAATTGGAAAGTATTGTTCAGGATATGTTGTCTGAAGGACAGGATAGTACCATTGTTTTGACAGACCCTTCTACACAGTTGCCGATCTTAAAAGGTATTTTGAAACGGTATAATATCGCTTATTCTGTTGCTTCGGAATCTTCTGTTTCAAAAGTAAATGCTATCTATGCATCGCTTGTTAAACTTGCTGTTTATCGTGATGTAGATCATTTGTTAGATGCAATGCGGCTACAGGCATTCCGCTATAACGCATCTGGTGACACACTGGCTTTTGCTTTAGAAACATTAACAGAAGCAGCGCCAACTAACAATATCAAGGATGTTTTTGAAGCTTGTGAGCAGTTTGCATCACAGGCATCTGGAATTGGGTTTAAAGAAGAAAAATTGAACAAATGGTTTCAATATAATGAAAAGGATTTAGCACTGTTATTTTCTTCATCTGAACCTTGGGATATTTTGGATCATTCTTTTGAGGTACTGCGCCATTCTTCGCTAATGAAGGAGAGGACGCACTTGAAGGCTGGCATGACGCTCCGTTCTTTATTAATGGAAGTCAAGAACGAAATTCAGTCTATCGAGGATGTTCTTTTCCTGATGCAGACTTTAGGTGAAAAAAATATTCCTTCGTATTCACTTGACTCTTTATTCTGTACAATCACCGATCTGCAGCATCCAGTCGATGTAAATGATGTTGTTTATGTTGCTGGTTGTTCAGGTGTGTCCTATCCGGGTTTCAAAACTAGAAGTGGTATTTTTGATGAGCAATATACAAGCAGCATCACCAAGTATCCTTCCATAAATGACAGACATCACCTCTATATGCATGAATTATCATGGTTGCAGCATTGTGCACGTAAAAAGTTATATTGGTCTTATCCTGCCAAGGATTTTCAAGGTCATGAGATCCAGTGTGCATATGAAATCGAAACCATGTTTGCTAAAGATGATCTGCAAGTATGGCCGTTAGCCGTATTGCAGCCTAACAGCAAAAAACAGCATCACATTTCTCCTTCCGCAGCTGCTGATCTTTATTTAGAAAATGACGGTAAAATAACAGGTTCTGTCTCTACTATTGAGCGTTGGTTTCAGTGTCCTTATTCTTGGTTCTTAAATACAGGCTTAAAAGTTCGTAAAGATCTTCCTGTTGATTCTGATGCGGCCGGCATTGGCACAATTCAGCATGCCATCATGGAAACTGCTGTAAATATGCTTAACAAGGATTATGCAGCTATCTCAGATAGCACTGTCAAAAATTTAATCACTTCTTGTTTTGATGTATTACGAGCAGCACATCCTCATAAAAAGAATCTACTTGATTTAAGTGAAGAGCGCATGTTTAATGGCATTAAGAAATCTTTGAACTTCTTATCTGACTTTGAAAAACACTCTTCTTATATCCCTTCTTACACTGAGCATAAGTTCCTAGAACCAATTACAGATCATGTCAATTTGAGGGGGACGATCGATCGTGTTGATATCTTTAGTGAATCATTCCGTATCATTGACTATAAGTCTTCGGAACATACACTATCTGCCACAGATATCTCTGCTGGTCTGCAGCTTCAGTTGTTAAGCTACCTCATGATTGCCACAAAATTATTTGATAAGAATCCCGCTGGTGCATATTATTTCTCATTGAAAGAACCGAATGTTGCAATTGCTGCTGCAGTTTCTTCAGGCAGAGGGAAAAAGAAAGAAGTCATTTGGAGTGATCTGACAGAGAAAGAGATTTCTGCGGCTGTAAAAAAGAGTCGTCAGTTGAAAGGCTGGACTTTTACAACAGACACCACTTCTTTAGATGATGATGAATCACATATCGCAACGATTGCAAAGTCTCATGACTATGAGGGAGTTTACGGTGCAATTCAAACATTGTACGAAAAATTCTACACAGAGATTGCTGATGGTAATATTGCGCTTTCTCCTTTAGAAAATGCTTGTACATTCTGTGATTACAAGACAATCTGCCGTTTCCGCGGCGAGTATCGGAAAAAGCCTAAATTTGTTGATATGAAAGGTATCTAGAAAGGAAACGATATGGCACTTGATAAAGAACAAGAACTTGCTCGTACGATCACGAACTCATCGGTCGTAGTTTCTGCTTCTGCTGGTGCAGGTAAAACGAGTGTATTAGTCAAACGTTTGCTAAAACGCTGCATTGAGGATCGTGTGGAACTCGATCATATCCTAGCAATGACTTTTACAAAAGCTGCTGCAGAAGAAATGAAAAAAAGACTGGCTGTCAGTTTGAATGAAGCACTTGCAAATGCAACAGATCCACAAGAAACAAAATACATCGAAAACCAGCTTGTCAAATTGTCAGATGCAGCAATCACAACGATCGACTCCTACTGTTTGACGATCATTCAGAAATACTACAGCGTCATTGGATTAGATCCTGCCTCATGCAAGAACATCTTGGATGATAGTACGAGCAGTATGCTGAAACATCAGGCTTTTCTCAATACAATGAGTGATCTGATCCAACATGATAAGAAAACAGCATCTATGCTGGCAAACTTTTTCTCAGCCCGTTGTGAAGACTACGATGCCCTTGAAAACACATTGTTCACTATCGTGAACTATGCTTTATCTGGTTATGATCCTGGTGCTTTTTTTTCCAAAGCTAGAGATTACTTTAAACCTGTAAAACGTCTGAATGATTTTCCAGAAGAAATCTTGCATGTTTTCTATGACGATTTGATCGTTAAAATCGAAAATATGCAGGACACTTTGGAACAAATGAAGGGTGTTATTGATGAAACTAGTAAAGTTGATCCAGACACATTGCAGAAAAAAAGCAATATGCTTGCCAATTGCCGCAATGCTTTACTGGATAAGCAATACGCACGCTTCTGCACGACTCTTGAGGATACTGTACTATTCGACACAACACCTGACACAAAAAATATTCCTTACAAAGCTTTACGTGAAGAATTGAACAAGCAGTTGAAAGAAATGCTTGCAGAATGTTATTCAGAAGACACTTTGACAAAAGATGCATCTGCCATGTCGCCTTTTGTATATGCGTTACTAGATCTCGCACAGAATGTACAAAAAGAGTTTGCTAAGATCAAGAAAGAAAATGTATGCATGGATTTTACAGATATGGAACGATTTGCTCTGGATATTTTAAATGCATCCAATGGAGCGATTGCAGATCTGCTGCGACAGCAGTTTGATGAGATCATGGTCGATGAATTCCAAGATACCAGTACGCTGCAGAATTCCATTATCGAAAAGATTGCGCGCCCAGATAATGTCTTCCGTGTTGGTGATGTGAAACAATCCATTTATCGTTTCCGTCAGGCCAAGCCTTCTTTGATGCGTTCTTTACAGCATGATCCATCACAGACTTGTATCAATCTTCGTCACAATTACCGTTCTAAGCAAAGTATTGTGGAATTTAATAATATGCTGTTTGCAAAATTAATGAATATCGATGGTTTTGCAGATGAATATACTGCATTAGATACTGTATCTATCGGTAGAAAAGAGCAGGAAGAAGATCCAGTTCCTGTCACCTTCGCATTTGTCAATCCATCTGATTCCTATCCTGATCTCAACAAAAAAGAATATCGTGCATATTGGATCGCCGAGCAGATGATCCGTATGCATGAACAGGGGTATCACTTCCGCGATTTTTGTGTATTAGTACGTTCTCATAATACAAAAATGGTATTGCGCTCTGCTTTTGAAAAGTATGGTATCCCATATGAGATCGATACTCGTGAGGGTTTCTTTAATTCTATGCTGTGCTTGGAAATGCAGGAGATCATACATTCTCTTTTAGATCCTAACAATGCAATTGCTATGACTGCTGTATTAACAAGTGGTTTATATGATTTAGATGATACTGAACTTGCTTCATTAAAGATTGGTCATTCTTCGCTCTTGGAAGGTGTTCGTGAGGATCGTCCAGATATTCTTGAAGATCTCCGTCATTTCAAAGAGGTAGCAGAAAAGCAGAGTGTTATCGATATGCTTCATGAAATTGCATGCAAGAATGATTACTATGATCATCTTCCTTCTCACGAACAAGCTAACTTTGATTTTCTTCTCGAAAAAGTAAATAATCTTCACATCTATGATTTGTATACATTCTTAACAATGATGCAGAATGGCACAGATGAAAATTCTTCCGAGGCATCTTCTCGTTCTCGTGATGATGATGCCGTTGGTGTTACAACGATCCACCAATCTAAGGGTCTACAGTATAAAGTCGTATTTCTTTGGTGTGATAGTAAAAATCTTTTCCAAGATGGTAAGAGCAAAACACCAATCCATGATGAGTTAATGTTGGGTATTCCATACTATGATCCAGACACACGTTTATTCCGTGAAACAGTACAGTCTCGTGCTGTCAAGCATGCCATTGATATGGAAGATCAGCAGGAATATATTCGCTTATTATACGTTGCCTTAACACGTGCGGAAGAAAGAATGTTCCTTGTAGATTTCGCATCTGACAAACCTCAACCTGAGTCTATCTCTCGTTCTGTTTGTGCTTCTCGTAAAGGAATGACGGCATTATTGATGGGAGCACGTAGAGGAAACACACTGTTTACAATTGAAGATGTATACCTGCATGGTCTAAATGCTTTACCTGTATTGTCACAAAGTTATGCGAGTACATTACCATCCAGACCAACTGGCATCGCTATGTTCCCACCAGTCATAACACCTTCTTCTACAGAATGCAAAGAACTGCCTCCATTAGGAAAAAGTACAAGTGCAAATGGGCAAAACTATGGTTCATATGTACATGCATGTTTTGAAGATCTGCCTCTTCGTCTATGGACAACGGAAGACTTGGATCGCTATGATCTCAAAGAAACAACAAAGAAAAATATGCTTACATTTTCAGAATCCGATATCTACAAAAAGTGTCTGGCAATGGAGATCCATAAAGAAATGCCATTCTTTACTATAGATCGTACAAACAATCGGACGATTACTGGCGCCATGGACTTTGTAGCATGGAATGATAAAGAAATTATCTTAATCGATTACAAGACAGATCACGCTGATGAGGATACGATTCGCTCTCGATATACGGATCAGATTACAGAATATAAAAATGCATTGCTGCTTTTACATCCAGGCAAAACACTTCATGCATATGCCTTCAGTTTGCATAACAACACATTCATTGAGATCTAACAACGATGCCTCTCTACAGAGGCATTTTATTTAATCAGTCTACGAACTTCTTCTACACCTCTGGCTAGCAATCGCTCGGGTCACTAAAATGACCACCGCTTTCTTCGCGAAACACAACATTTATATAACGTGAAAGATCAGAAACTATTTCTTTCGTTCTTTTCCCAACACCTGCCATGATTCGATTGCCAGTATAAATTTCTTTATTTCCTAAAGAGCAATATACCGCTCTACATTCTACAGGATGTTCTTTTACATAATCCACAAATCCTGGATACAAAAAAACTGATCCGCACGGCCAGCAAAATCTCTACCGTTTTTGGATACGGCCGGCGTTTTCCATGGACTCAGATCAGCATTCCACTGAAGAACAATAATTTTCTTAAAAAAGGGACGAAACAAAATTCTGTTTTGTTCCATCCCTAAATATTTGGGGGGAATGATTCTCCTTTTTCTGTTATGTTTTACATTAGAAACGCACCAATGTATTTAATGAAACTGAACTGCTAAGCAATAAAACCAAGAGCAGAAAAAATACTGTGATCACTAGGATCTTGAAATAAATATTCATATTTGAACGCAGTCTTGCGAGCAGAATAACAATATAACTAGATACTGCAGCAATGAACATCAACATACCAAAATCCAAACTGAACTGTAAAAAGATACAAGATGTTAATGTTAAGACAGTCGGAATCACCATATAGCCTGCTGCCTGAGATGCAATAGCTTTTAAATCAGAACGGTCTCGTGCAGAAAAGAATGTGACCACAAGCAGGAATGCATACGTCACTGCTGTCATCATCAAACCATTGATGAAGAATGTACTATAACCGTATCCAAACTGTGACATATAGGATGCAACGTTTACATTTCTACCAAGATACTGTGCCATAGGTGTTAAGAACACCTTCAATATAGCCGCAAGCGCTGAGTACACAAGCCACATATTTGCAAGACATGAAACGATCAACACACCTACAGCTGGCACCATGTCTAAATGAGCAGAGGCTACAGGATCGATCAAATACGCTTTTAATTGTGTTAATGATCTAAGATGGTGAACAACTTTTTCACGACTTGTACTTCTTGAATCATCTATATGCTCATCTACAGGCGCTGACTCCTCTGATGAGGATATCTCATCTACAGATTCTTCTACTGCAGAGGCATTTTGCTCAAATTCAGATATTTCTTCAACAGGTGTTGTTTCTTCCGTAATTTTTTTTTCTGCTTCATCCACTAACAACTCCTGATCACTTGTATCACGATCCGCCTCTTCCTCGATAGGATCTTTATCTGTTTCTACTACTGTTTCAGAATCCTCAACAATAACATCATCTTCTACATCAACATCTGGATCCTCTACAACCGCTTTTGGCTCCTGCCCATCAGATTCTGGTATCTGTTCCTTTACCTCTGGCTGCTTTGCACCGCAATACGGACAAAACTTAGCATCGTCTTTAATCTGTGCACCACATACATCACACTTCATAATCTAATTCCGTGCGGATCTCAGCGAGGAAACACGGCCTCCTTTTGTGTTGTAACGATCCGCTTTAACAGCTTCCTCTATATCAACAAATATCTTCTAATGTAATGATATTACCATAACCGATAGGAATCAAAAGACCCGTCTTATTTCCTTCTTTGTCTAAGATATCCGCTTTCTTATTTTCACTTGAAAAAACATATTCATGGTAAGAAGATGGCGTCTCAACTATAATTTTTTCCACTTTGCCGTCTTTGTCATATACAAAACTTCTTCTTTCTATCTGCTGGATCAAATCAACATAAGAAAGCACTTCTGATAATCTGCCTTTTTCATCATATAAAAATTTTTTAAATGTTCCATTTGATTTTTCATGTACTGTTTGATCTGCACTAACTACACGTCCATCTTCATATTTTAAATTCCATGATCCAGATGAATCATCCAGCATACTCCACCATGAAATAGAAGTAAGTCTTCCGTTGCCATTATCATGCCAGCTGAATCTTGTGATCTTTGTACCATCCTTATCCATACGTTCTCTTTTTACAGGATATCCATCTTCTTTGACAATCTTTTCAACACATAATCCATCTTGCGGATTGTAGAAAAGTTCATAAAAAACACGATCATCTGTATAAGAAAAATTTGAAAATGTTTCTGAATTTACTCTAACTTTAGAAAGCTTCCCCTGATCATATAACAGCTCTGCACTGCAATTTTGTCTTTGTATAGAAGTGGGATCACCATATGCATTGTATGTAATTCCTTCTTCGGTATAACTTCCTTTTTGTAATGCTTCAAGTCGTATTTTGGCATCATGATCATCCGTAAGATCTACAGCTTTTTTCAGATAGACTCTTGCTTCATCTTCACGCGATGCATTCAACTCTTCATCGGCAATCCTAGAACAGCAATTACGGAATATCAATTTCATATCATGACTCATATTCTTTTGCTTTTCCAGCACCTTTACAGCATCTCTATATCTGCCGATCTCCATACTAGCTTTCGCAAAAGTATCTGCGACTTCTTTTGATCTATCACCAAGTTTTATTGCTCTTTGCAAATTCTCGACAACCAATGCGTAGTTCTCATCTTTCATTGCTGCCATTCCTATTTGTACAGCTTCACTTCGAACATTGCGGACTCCTGTGCTGGAGCCGACAATAACGATACCAACTGTAACAGCGGCAGCAATCCATCTCATCCTTTTGCGCATTCATCCTCCCCCCCAGATACCACATTGAAAGATACCCGGCATTCACCGGGCATATATTATTCTTTCACTAAATTTGTAACGATCATTCTTGCACGTCCAAGGGAGATAGTATCCCCCAGATGTACAACTGCTTTACCTAAAGGCGGCAGTTTCATATCATTCAGATATGTACCATTATGATCAGATACATCTTCTAGAAATACCTCTCCATTTTCCAACAAAATCCTTGCGTG
The DNA here is from genome assembly GCA_963556805.1 of uncultured Bulleidia sp. GTDB lineage: Bacteria > Bacillota_I > Bacilli_A > Erysipelotrichales > Erysipelotrichaceae > Bulleidia. The sequence continues at coordinate 12,103 of CAUWCC010000001.1, forward strand.
CTTTCTAGAAACAGCAGGCTCTGAGATCACGATATCACAAGTCTCTGCTTCCCTGCCGATCATGCAAGGGAAGTCTTTGATCGTTGTGTGTACATTACGATTTCCAACATAAACATCAAGACCAATCCCAACCGTAATACCATCTTCATCATCCACCTTTATAGGATTTCTCTTAGGAAGGTCGATCACCGAAACTGTTTCTGTATTCTGTGGTCCACAATCAGCCTGAATACCAAAGGTATGTGCTTCAGGCTGCGGCTGTGGTGCAGCAGGTTCACTCCCTGATGCTGGTTCTTCTTTTTCTACATAAATAATCTGATTCTTCTTCACAGCAAGAATGATCACTGCAATCACTAATACGCCAATGATTGCAAGTAATACCATAGCAAAGATCTTTGCCAGTGCTGGATCTTCAAAAATAGCACTCATAGTTACTTTTCCTTTCCCCTGATAGCTCTATTCTACCCCTCAATGACCATGAACAAGGTCATAGATCTTATTTTTCGCAATCCCTGTTTCTTTAGCTGCCGCTTTAATTGCTTCAGAACGTGTCATACCTTCTTCCATGCAGTGATTTACGAAAGTCAAAATATCATCTTCTGACAATTTTTCACGTGGATCTTCATGACAACCATCTACTACAACAACCATTTCACCACGTAATTCTGGTACTGCTTGCAGCAGTTCTGACACAGTACCACGAATGAATTCTTCATGCATCTTAGTCAATTCTCTAGCAATCGTACATTTACGATCCCCAAACACTCCCAACAGATCCTTCAGCATCTTTTCAATACGATGTGGTGCTTCGTAGAAAACCATTGTCATTGGATAATCTTTATACTCTTTTAATTTCTTCACACGGTCGGTATTACCTGATGGCAAAAAACCGATAAAGAGGAATGGCTGTGCTGCTAGACCAGATGCCACTAATGCATTCAAGAATGCACTGCAGCCTGATACTGGTACAACATTAAACCCTGCATCAGATGCATCCATTACAACTCTCTGTCCTGGATCATTGATCAACGGATATCCAGCATCAGAGATCAATGCAACATTATTGCCTTCTTCCAGTAATTTTACGATCCCTTTACTGCTGCTTTCTTCATTAAAATTTTGACATGCAATCAAACGTTTAGAAATTTCAAAATGCTTCAATAACTGACCGCTGTTTCTTGTATCCTCACATGCAATAACATCTACAGAACGTAATACTTCCAATGCACGTGGTGTCATCTCGGAAAGGTTTCCGATCGGTGTAGGAACAAGATACAATGTTGGTCTCTTATTCTCAAATGACTTTTGTCTAATCACTTTGTTGCCTCTGTTTCTTTCTTTTTGCGACTGAATGTACGAACAGTAATATTCTTACCTTCTGCAGGTCTGGCCGATTTATCGTGATGGATCGGCTTACGCTGCTTTGGTTTCTGCTCCTCACGACGTGGTTTCTTATTTAAATCATCCTTTTTCTTACCGAATGTTCTAACTTCTGTCTTTCCTGTAGTCTTCTTCTCTTGAGCAGGTTTAGAAGATGCTGGTTTTGTCGATGAAGCATGGATCACAGACTTTCTAACAGGTTTGCCATCATCATCTTTCTTCTTAGGCATAACAACACCTTTTCGTGGAATTGCTTTTGTACGAAGATCTTCCAATGTAATAAACACAGCGTTCTCACGATTCTCAAGTTTTGCTTCATTCGACATAACATTCATATTTGTGATGCGGTAGATATTACCCTCATATTCAACTTGAGAGCCCATCTTTGGTAATCCTTCGATCAACTTCTTATAATCTTCATCCTCATAGCTCAAGCAGCACATCAGCTTACCGCACATACCAGAAAGTTTTTCAATATTCAAAGCTAACAACTGATTTTTTGCCATGGTAATAGAGATTACATCAAATTTTGATTTAAATCTACGACAGCAGCATTCCATCCCACACATACCAATACCGCCTACCATCTTTGCCTTGTCTCTCTCGCCTATCTGTCTCAATTCAATACGACAATGCAATTTAGCTCCAAGTTTCTTCAACAGTTCACGGAAATCAACACGGTTTTCAGATAGATAGACAAAGAGAACTTTAGCACGGTCCAATGTATACTGGGCACTCAACAAATTCATCTGCAAGCCTAGTTCTTTAATCTCTCGATTACAGATTTCAAATGCTTTATCGTTTTCCTTACGATTTTCCTCATACTGCTTCAGATCATGTTCCGTTGCAATTCTCAAAACTGGTCTGGTAGGCATCCTCATACCATACTTTGCAATCTCCAAAGAATCACCTTCACATACACCAAGTTCCATGCCTTGCTGCGTTTCAACTACAACAAACTGCCCTTTTTTTATATTCGGATCTTCTGTACCAAATGAATATGGTCTTCCAGCCGCCTCGAATTTAACTGGTACTGTATATGTATAAACAACAGTCTCTACTACTTCCTGTGTCTCAGTTTCGTTTTTTAAGCTCATTCCAGAACTCCTCCAATTTTTCATGTATCTGTGCGGTCAATAGATTTTGATCAAAATACTTTGAACAAAGATCTTTCTGATGAGAAACCACACAGATCAACTTGCCATAATCCTTCTTACTGCCTTTTGCCTGGCTGACAAACTTTTGATACCATCCTGGTCCTATCTTTCTGTCCAAGATAATGTCATGTGCATATAAGTTGATGAAATCTAAATACATCTCGATCATATGCAAGTTTTCTTTTTTATCACTCAATTTATAACTGATATCATAATCGACCAGTAATTCATTGAATGGTCCTGTATCTCCCAGGAATTGACGGAACATTTGTTTTGCTTTTTGATACGCTTCGCTTTGGGCAAAATCAGCTAGATCTTTTTCATTTCCAGCAAGATGTGCTGTAAAGTAAACATCTTCTATATCTAATCCTGCTTTTTCAGCCTTATGCATCATCGTTTCTTCGCTAGGTTTTGTAAACGGGATCATCGTGCATCTAGAAACAATGGTAGGCAGGATACGGTCAATGTTATCTGCTGTCAATATAGCAACAACCCCTTTTGCTGGTTCTTCTAAAAACTTAAGCATGGAATTCATTGCAGCATTAGAACTGTTCTCTGCATGTAGAATAATATAACAGCGTGTCCCGCTTCCCACCTCACTTGCTGTATGGGAAAACTCTTCTTGAAGTTTATCAACATCAGTTTTACTAACAACTTTTTCAGAACCATCAATCACAACAAGATCCATATGATTGCCTTCCATAACTCTACGGCATGTATCACATGATTCACATGCAAAACCATCCGCATGCGGGCACATCAAACTCATTGCCAACAAGAAAGCAGCTTCTTCTTTAGGAGTAGAAGATGGCCCTGTAAAAAGATACGCATGGGAGATGCTATCTGTTCGTAATGCATTTTCCAATGCTTCATATACAAGTGGCTGTTCATCCCTGACAATATCTTTAAGCATCTACAATATCCTTTACGATCCTATATGCATCCGCAATGACCTGCTCAACATCCTGTTCTGCATTCACAATATCAATGCGGTCAGCATACTTCTCAATCACCTTCTGATACCCCTCATAAACCCTTTCGTGAAAAGCTATATTTTCTTGATCCAAGCGATCTAAGTATGTTCGGGTTTCGATCCTCTTCATACCTGTTTCAGCAGAAACATGCAAGAAAATCGTACGATCTGGCATACGTCCTTCAATGGCAAATCGGTTAATTTCATATATCTCATCCATACCTAACCCTCTGCCGCATCCTTGATATGCCAAAGAGGAATCAACGAAGCGATCACTGATCACATGGATCCCCTTTGCTAAAGCTGGAAGTACAATCTCCACCAAATGCTGTCTTCTGCTTGCCGCATAGAGCAATGCCTCTGTTCGTGCATCCATTTCTGTATTACTTGGATCAAGGATCACATTTCGTATCTGTTCAGCAATCGTACTTCCACCTGGTTCTCTTGTATAAATGACAGGTATCCCTGCTTTCTGCAGCATCTTTACGACCGCTGTGCTGACTGTTGTTTTACCGGATCCATCCGGTCCTTCAAAAGTTATAAATTTCCCGTTCTTCATTTTGCCATTATACCATTAAAAGCCAACGATTGTGAATGACGCTCACCCACCATAAGTTCTACATGTGCGTAATTAAGAAAGTCTTATACATATAGACTTCACATGCTTATGTTAGAATTATGAACATGAAAAAGAATAAGAGAAAAAGACAGATTCGCCCTTGGGCTGCGGTCTATTTGCTCATCGCAATATTCCTTGTCATTTGGGCTGTATATTCCCTTACTATGCCACTTTTTCATCATGCCGTACCATCTGTGACCGAGCAGCCGCAGGTTGCAACTTCTGCTGAATCAACACCGGTCCCCACCCTTGATCCAGAACAAGATCCACGCTTTTTAGACACAAACTCTATCCTGCTTTGTGCAAACAAGAAACATCCTCTAGCACAAGATTATGCACCAGCAGATCTTGTAACAGTAGATGTTCCTCAGAAATATGGAAATGCCGTCATGCGTAAAGAGGCAGCGGAAGCTATGAAAAAGATGTTTGATGCAGCAAAAGTAGATGGTGTATCACTTTTTATCGGTACCGGGTTCCGTGATTATGCCTTCCAGGAATCGATCTACAATGGTTACGTCTCACAAAGCGGACAAGAGTATGCGGATACGATCTCATCTCGTCCTGGTTATTCTGACCATCAGACAGGTCTATGTGCTGATCTAGGAGGACCAGATGAAGAAACATATCTAGAGCAGTCATTCATTAATACACCTGCTGGACAATGGTTATACAAACATGCATATGAATATGGCTTTATCATGCGTTATCCAAATGGGAAAGAAGATGTCACAGGTTATTCTTACGAACCTTGGCATTATCGTTATGTTGGTGTTGATGTTGCGACAGATATGTACAATATCTCACCCGAATTAACTTTTGAAGAATATTTCGATATAGCTGGCGGTAACTATCCAGAAAAGGACTAACTTATGGCAGGAAAGAAACATCATAAACGCAAACTTAGAGTAGATAGATTATTGCTGGTGATAGGTATCGCCTGTATTTTAATTGCTCTTCCCATACTAACATTACGATCATGTTCTACACCAACCTCCAAAAATGATCCTTCTCCAAAACCATCTGCTCTTCCAACACTAGAAACAAAACCAACCTCCTCCCCAACACCAAGTAATCATGTATCTTTATTCTTCGCTGGGGATACAGTTATTCATGAATCTGTTTACAAAGATGCACAGAAAGAAGATGGTTCCTTTGATTTCAGCCATCAACTAGATGCCATCGGAGACATTGCTGAACCTTTTGATCTAGCCTACTACAACCAAGAAACGATCCTTGGCGGTACAGCACTAGGCTTATCTGGTTTCCCAACTTTTAATAGTCCGCAAGAGTTTGGTTCCTATATGGTAAGCAGAGGTTTCAACCTTGTTTCCACAGCCACCAACCACAGCTTGGACATGGGCATGAAAGGTATTCAAGCATCGCGTGATTTCTGGGATAAACAGTCTAATGTCATCACTGATGGAACAAATACATCACCTGAACAACAGAACAGTATCGCCCACATGACAGTAAATGGTGTTTCCATTGCTCTGGTCTCCTACACATTTAGTACAAACAACATTGAACCAGAGCAACCTTGGGAAGTTAATACATACCTAGGTCACGTTGATGAAATGCTTACTAAAGTGAAAGCAGCACAAGAACAATATGATTGCGTCATTGCGGCAATGCATTGGGGAACAGAATACGACAATGAAGTTAACCAAGAACAGTTGGATCTATCCCAACGCCTAGCTGATGCTGGAGCAAATATCATCATTGGAAATCATCCGCATGTCATTCAGCCTTTTAAGTGGATCAATGGCAGCACACCATGTTTCTATGCAATGGGAAACCTCATATCAACACAAACAGAAACAGAAAATCTGATCGGTATGATCGGGGCTTTGGATATTGTCAAAAAAGAAGATGGTTCCGTAGAAATACAAAACGTACGGGCAGATCTAACATACACACTCATGGATGGCGAGTATCCCGATCTACGTACCAACATCCGCACCGTACCATTTGCTCAGCTTACAGAAAAAGAACTTCCTGAAAAAGATAAACTATATCAAGAATACAAAAACATTATCACCTCCATGGATAGTAATATCAAACTTGGCCTATAAGACTGTGCTTCGCGCACAGTCTTTTTTGCTATCTCTATACAGTGGAAAACATCCATTTCCTGTCTCACTCCCGTGGGATTCTTGCTTTTTCACAACTCTCCTGTGCACAACTCCTGTTTTTCTTTATTTTCCAGTGGATTACCTCCTTTCACTATCTATATACAGTGGAAAAGAACATATTCCTCACTTTTCTTGTGCAAAACTTTATGATTTACATTCACCATGTTCAAAAGTGAAGCTTTTGTTTTTCATATTTACCCATTTTTTAATATTAAACCTCGAACTGACTACCCCTTTCCACTATCCTTATACGTATGAAAACTGATTCCACCTCACTTTTTCTGTGGAAAACTTTCTAAATCTCCATTTTCCCAGTGGAAACTTTATTATTCTTTCCATTTCCACTACTAAATCTGTGGATAACTCATCTTTCTCTTATTTTCCTGTGGATATTCTAAGCTTTTCACTTTTTCCCGTGGAAAACAAAAAAGATCCTGCATCTCTACAGGATCATATCTGAATATCTTGGCGGCTATGCGAAATACTCAGTCAAAAATCTTATGACGTTTCAAGACTCTAGTGAGGAACCAACCCACTATGACAGATACCAATTCACCAATAGCAACTTCTGTTCCCTTGATCAAGAGACCCAACATTCTATTTCCCTCAAAGAACAGGAAGGAAAGTTCGGCTCCTACAAAGAAGAAGTTAAAGATGACCGGCATCAGGATACTCCAAACTGGAATATCTTTTACAGTCTTATCTCGCAATGCATATGTACATACCGCAGCTAAGAATGTAGCCAAAGTACCAATAACAGCATCGATCATACCAGTTGGATTAACACCCATCATGGCACCGATCAAGTTAGTTAAGAAACAACCCAAAGTAACGCCGTAAATGGAAGGCTTATAAATAAGCGGTAGTATCGTAAGTGCTTCGGCAATTCTAATCTGAATATTACCGTAAGTCATAGGTGCCAATGCCAGCGATACAACTGTGTAAATTGCTGCAATCATTGCCACACGTACAAAAGTAAGCATATTGCTTTTTTTCATTTTTCTTGTCTCCTTATTTTAGGTTACGTCAGGTAGCCGCTACTGACGGCAGTGAAAACTGCATCACCTATTATAGGAAACTTCGCATATTTGTAAACTATGCCCAAACAAGATATACAACAAAAGCACCTGCTATAGCCGCAATCAGCGTAAATGGAACACCGATTCTAACAAAATCTTTTGTTTCGACTTTATACCCTTCCTTCTGCAAAATACCAATACCTGCAATATTAGCAGAAGCACCAACTGGCGTGATATTTCCACCTAAAGTAGCACCTATCAGCAATCCAAAATAGAAAAGATATGGTTCTACCCCTAGAATCTCTGCAATTCCTCCAACTACTGGCAGCATCGTTGCAACATAAGGAATATTGTCAATGAAAGCAGATAGTATAACAGACACAGTTACGATCAGAATATACATTGTTAAAACAGATCCTCCGCCCATTTTCACAAATACATCCGCAATCGCATCGATCACACCAGCTTCTGTAATTCCTTCAATCACCATGAACAAACCAGACAATAATAACAGTGTCTTATAATCTACTGCCTTTACTGCCTCTGTAATGATTTCCTTCTTATGACGGAAAAGAACCTCGTATGCAACACCTGCTGCCGCAAATACCATACAAATAATACCGTTTGTTAAATCTGGTCTTTCTGGAAACTGAGATGCAACGATCAATGCTGCAATCGTCCCAAATAACAGAAAAGAAGGAACATAGTCTTTTACAACTGTCTTCTCACGTGAGCTGACCTTTTCTTTATCATGTCTAAACAACCACAGTAACACTGGTATCGTAGCAAGTGCACCTGCTTCTACTGCAAAAGTAATACCTGGTTTTCCTAAAAACCAAAAGAAATCATTAAAACTCATGTTGGCATAAGAACCAAGTAAAATACTTGTTGTATCACCCACCAAAGTAGCAGCACCTTGTAAGTTACTAGAAACAGAAATAGCCACGATCACAGGAATCGGATTTGTCTTTAATTGTCTTGCTACTGCAAGACCTACTGGTGCAACCATAAGAACTGTCGCAACATTATCTACAAATGCAGAAATGATACCAGCAAACAAAGACAATGCCACAACTGCCCATTGTACAGTCGGTGTGATCTTCAACAAGCATTCTGCCATACGTACTGGCATCTTACTTTGGTTAAATAACTCTACCGTGATCATCGTACCAGCCAACATCAAAATGATGTTCCAATTGATCGCACCTGCCGCTTTTGTCAAAGGCAAGATCCCTGTCAGAATAAACAATGCTGCAAAAGATAATGCGACGATCCACCGTTTATCTGAAAATTTTAAAAGTAATACATACATAATGATGAAAAGACCAAGTGCAAAGAACATATCATACCTCCAAAAAAAACCGTATACGATGTACACGGTCTTCTCTCTCATGCACAACGTACATGAGTCTCATTATTTCAAGTATGACCAGGCTGTTCAGCAGTGGTGTTGACCATACTCCGCTTATGCGGCAATTACTCCCTCACTGCATATATTTATACCAAATCATTGTCGTACAGTTCAATCATTTTCCATCTTTTTACTATACAAAGACATACCATTTACAATATCTTCGGCATCTGCTGCACTCTTCAACAGTCTTACATATCCTTGTAAAGAGCCAGCTTTATCCCGCAGCATTCTACTATGTGTACTGATATAGATACCATGTTTTGCCTTTCCGTTTTTAGCTTCTTGTATCATATTAACAGCAGCACTATTCCCATCTAACGCAATCAAAACATATCTTCTTCTCTTAAAAATTTCATAATTAAAGCTCTTATATACAGCCATTGGTTCTGGTTCAATGGAAGGTCTGATCTTAACTCCACTCTTCCGTAATTTTTCCACCTCTCTGTCTTTCAACAATGCTGGCACGATTGCATACACATCAAATCGACCCTTACATTTCTCCATCACATACTTCTCATATCCCATCAAAGTATGCCCGATGACAAAGAAATACTGTTCGGGATCCGCAGCATTGATCACACGGTCCAATATAGCTTTTTCTTCTTCTCGCATCTTTGTCATATGCGTATCGTTATTAAAACTGCCACCTGCCACAACGATCGGAAGTCTTTCTGGATCCAAATCCACGATCTGATCTTTCAGCACTTTTGTTGTAATATTCTTCTCAGCATTGTAGATCAACTCTTCTGGAATCTCTATCTCTTCTGCTTCTCGTTCTTGGTAAAGCTGCACAAATGTCTTATCTTTACACAGTTCTTCTAAACGCTTCATCTTTGAAGCCATATCCTGCATAGCTACCATTCTAACCTCTTCTTCCGATGCACGCATATGGCACATATCTTCATCCGACAGATCCAGCAATTTCTGCAAAGACAGCTGTTCATCAATAGAATCTGTCCCATATAAAGCACCTCCGTCTGTACCTTGTACACACTTCACACCAGCTGCTAGGTATTGCTTCAAAGGATGCTGGGATACCACACTCAAATTATTTAGTCTTACATTAGAAGAAATCTGAAACTCCAAGACCGTACCTGTTTCTCTTAATAAAGAAACAAGTTGTTTTCCTTTTTTCGATTTTAAGTTAGCGGTATACAAACCATGGCCAATACGGATCTTAGGAATTGGCTGTCCTGCTGGAAGGTTATCTAAAATACAACGGATACTATTCGCAACATTATCACGTAGACAATCATTCTCACCAGCATGGATACGTATTGTAAAACCAGGGTTCTCACCAGCGATCTTAACGATTTCTTGCAACATTGGCTCTAATTCACGGATATCATTGATCTCCTCTCCCAATATATCGCTACCTGCCACATAGGGATCGATTGCAACAGCACGTAATACCCGCAAACTATCTGCCAAGTAACTACCGCTGTCGATCTTATCTTTAACGATAGTCAATGGTATACGGCGGATACCTGCTAAAAATCGCAATGTCACACCCGTTTCCGCAGTTACCTTCGGCATAATATCATGCACTTCCTGCAGCATACGTACAGCTGCTTCTTTCTTTACAAGTGTCGTATCTGAGATCTCTACATAGTAAATACCATGTTTTGCGTACGTCCTGCCGATCCATAATAGAAGATCCTGATACAACGTATTATGTGCATATATCCCCTTTCGATCTTCTTCCATCTGCCGCAATGCATGACGTACATCAACATCTGGCAGCTCTTCTATATTTCCAATTTCTACTCTCTTCTCCGCAAACTTTGCTTTCGTAAAGACATAACGATACAAGTATACTTTCTCCAGATCTGTAAATACCGCTTGGCCATCCTTCATAACCGCTAAAGAAGCACGGATCTTGGCCATGTTATAAGCAGCATCTCCCAGGTTATGCATGATCAAATCAGCCAAATCGATACTCGTCATATCATCTATCCTTCTTGTGAGATATTTCCCCTCCAATTCACTTCCCTGCATTCGTTCTGCATTCTTTTCCCGCTCTGCACATAGCTCTTCTTGCTGTCTTTCACTTAAACGAAGACCAAGTTTTTTTATGTAATACAGCGGATAAGCAATGTGATGATGAATACCTAACGCAATCAATATATCTGGCTCCAAGTTAGCATTCATATGTGTATGCAGGTCTGTACAGAATTTACACGATGCTGGGATATATGTCTTAACAACAGTTTTGGCAAAGTCAAGTTGATAATCCTTCGTTTGTGACATCAAAGTTTTGGCAATTGCTGGTACAGATGCTTTTCTTTCAATTGTGCCATCCTCCCATATATTTGCAACTTTTGTATCACGAAGACGGAATACATACACACTCCTGTTATAACCATCAATATAGTGCGGCACCATCCTCTCCATGATCTTCAAGCCAAGTTCATCTTTCGACACAGGCTGACCGCAAAGTCGAGCAAAGTTCTCGATCAAGTTTCCCGTTTTATGATTTGGGGTGGACAACACATAACGCATATTTCCCTTGTCTAGATAGAATCTCACGATCATATCCTTTTCTTTATCAAGACAAAAAGTTCCAAAATATCCCATAGCGGCCTCCTTATTTTTTAAGCGTGATTGTACCACCGTCCTATCCAAAATCCAAATCTAAACACTCACTTTGTTCTATATTACGAAAAGAAGGGCATGTTCACTCATGTCCTTCTTTTCTGATTACTTCTTCAATACAACTGCCCCTAACGCTGCTGCAAGGATCGTAAATGTCCAAGGCATTACATTTCTTGTATCACCTGTTGTTGGCTTTTGATCTTCTTTATGTGTTTCTTCTTTTTCTGGTACTGCGGGTTTAACAGGTTTTGCCGGTGTCAAACTAGCCATTGGCGTCGTGACAGGTGTCGGCTTTGGAGATGATGATGGTTCTGGGGAAACTGTTGGTACCGATTCTGGCTCATCTGAAGCAAAAACAGCAGATACAGTTACATCCTGATCCATTGTTACGACCAATGCTGCATCCTTACTTGTCTTATCGCCAACTTTCCACTCCACAAAGTGATATCCCTTATTTGGAACAACAGTCAGTTCGACCTTTGTACCAGCCGCAAATTCTGTACCTTCTACATTCTTCGTTACATTACCCATCTTAGAATCATATTGCACTGTTAATGTATGCATTATGATCGGTTCTTCTGCTACTGTCACTACATAGTCAACACCAGCCGTCACATATGTGACCGTGCCAGCATGCAATGCTGTCAACATCGTTCCTTTAGATGGGGTATAGCAAGACCATGTATTATCATCAGATCCCCATGTAGCAGCCAATGTGTTAGAACCTCTAAAGTTATTCAGATAGTTAGAACCAGCCTTGATTGCAAAACCACCATTCTTTTTCACAAATTCAACCTCAGCTTTGCGATCCTGCAATTCCACACTATGGTTTGCAGTAAAGTTGATATACTTCCCGTCACTTGACTGGATCGTATATTTACCATTCTCTGTCTTTGTTACAGTAAACAGCTGATCTTTCAAATCACCTCTTTCAAAATCAGCAGCACGCATAACAAGCCCCTTCGTACTACCATCATTTCCTGGTGTGGTTGTTATGATATGAGAACTATTGCCAATCAAATACTGTCCATTTGTAATTTCTGATACAGCACGATATGGTGCAGCCATACTGCTCTCTGCCTTTGTCACAACAGATGCGTCACCATTCTCTGCCAAGATCTCACCCGTAATACGGTAAGACTCACCAACCTGTAAGTTGATATTCTTCACATCATTTCTAACATTGACAAAATAATCTGTATTACCAATCTTTACAGCAGTAGAACCATTCATCTTACCTGTAAATGTGATCGTTGTTCTAGCAATCGTTTCCTCTGGAACGTATGTCTCATTTGTCACTTTTGCTGTATAGTGGAATTTATTATCATCCAAACTTGGATGCATTACATAGTAAATATCACCGATCTTATATGCGATCAAATACTTGCCACCATTTACAACTTCATTGGCACTAACTTTCTTATATCCCTGAATACCACTATCCGTAACACCTGCCTCTTCCACAAATAATTCAAACTTTGTGTTCTCATTGATACCACTGTTACGGTCAAAGTAACAATGCTTGTCATTACTGCTCCAGAAATACAAATACTTGCCATTTGTACCATTTACCTGTTCCAAGATCACTTTACCATGATCATCTGTCAACTTGATCTCACCTGCTGTTTCTGTCAACGGCTGATTTGGTGCGCTTGATGTACGGAAGGATAGATAAGCTGTTCTATTATCCGGCGTTACAGCAGATACATGGTAATTCTCACCACTCTTTGTGAATGTAAAAGCACAATCACTAATACCTGTTTCAGCCCCGGCAAATGTGGTATCATCACCAAGCTGTACAGCGGTTTCTTCTTTCACAGGCACACTTGTTGTCATGATCTTTGCCACATAGTCATATGGATCATTGCTCAAGGATGGATTCAAAACATAGTAAGAACCACCTGCTTCTGCCACAATTAAATACTTTTCATCATTCTTTATCTCTGTAAGATCTGCCAGCTTACGATATCCTATAATACCGCTATCAGTCGCTGCAGCATCTTTTACAAATAAGTAAAACTTGCATTCATCTGCAGATGTACCATTACGATCATAACGATACTGCTTACCGGCTTGATCTGTTCTATGGAAGTATAGATACTTACCCGCTGTACCAGCTGTAAGATCTTCAAAATCAACACCATCTCCCTTCTGTGTCAACTTGATATTCGTTTCTGCCTTTGTACATACAATACCAGGTGCAGAAGCTTTCTTATGATTCATATAAACAGTATCAGCCCCAACTTGAGCACGAATCGTATATGTATTCTCTGCTGTCTTATGGAAGGTAAAAGCAAGATCTTCTAACGCCTTCTGTTCCCCCTCAAACACTTTATCTGCTGACTTCAAAACACCAACAGAGCGTTCCGCAACAGCACCAGATTCACCTTCTAACGCAATACCAGCGATGTTCTGATCTAATGCACTTACATCTGCATTACCATAATCACCCGAATCATCTACAATCGTCATAGACTCACCAACTTTGAGATCTACGATCTGATACTGCTCAGAATCTGATACATTGACCTGCAATACACATCTGTGACCACCATTTTCCAATGTCACATTGACCTGCTTCAATCCTGTTACAGCACCGCTCTGCAAATGGAGCTGATCTCCTTGCAGACTTGCTGTAATACTCGGATCACTTGAAACTACCGTTGTTTCTCCTGTAACTAAACCATGAACGGAGAGATCCATCTGGCTGTTAGACTTCATAGAAACTGTTTTAACAACACCATCGGCATCTGTACACCAAATATCACCGATCACACCATTTGGCACAACATCATCTATATCGATCGTCATATAACGAATGCTTGTTCCTTCGTTCTCATACAACAGACCCAAATCACCATTTTCTAATACCGCAAGACAGGAATATGCATAGTAACTATCCCCATTGATCGAATAGTTATACTTCCAATCCAAAGAGCCATCATCCTGCACTAAACCAACAAAGATCTTACCTGCCATTCTTGCAGAAGTACTAGAAGGACATGCAAAAATAATTGCTGTTCTTCCATCGATCTTTTCTGGATATGTTACAGCCGTCAACTGACAATTATGATTATAGGAGATTCCCATATCATGCTTACTAGACCAAGTCATGCCGCCATCTTCTGAGGTATAATAGCCACCATGTCTTGTGAACAAATAGTATCTTCCATCTGCCTCACACATCACAGATTCTGATGTCTGATCTGGTGTATCACCGCCTCTGACCCAAGTCTTACCTTTATCTTCCGATATCAATAAAGAACTATTAACATCTCTGCCTGTCCACTCATAAGAAGTAAAGATCAACTTACCATCACTTGTATATGTACCTCTGCCAGGACCTACCAATAATGACTGTTCATCCTCTCTTCTCATATTCAGAAGCATAGGATCTGACCATGTCACACCCTTATCACTTGACTTTGTGAAATATAGATAATCATTCGGCCACACCTGGAATGGAGAGTCGCTGATAAACAAGTTTGTGTCTACATTCTTGCCTTTAATATTAAACTGACCATCAATGGTATAACCCTCTACTGCTTTACCGCTTGCTGTCTCTACGATCTCATAATAATCATCATGAGAAGCATTCTTCTTTGCTTTCAAAGTATATGTGTAATTATTCTTATCACCACGTTTTGCATCCCAGCAATCATGCCAGCTGCTATCCATCTTTGCTAACAAGAGATTGCCATCCTTGTCCTGACCAACAAAATGATATAGAGGCTGATGCGGTGCTGTATTGATTGCATATCCAGCTGGATACAGGTCTGCAATCATATACAGATCTTCTCCATCTGTAGCCAAAGCTGGATCAATGAAAGCTGTTGAATTACGGTTAAATGTATCCCCATTATCCCCTAAATAGTTTGCGAAAGAATAATGCCAGTTCTCACCAAGATCGGTAGAATACGAAACCATAGTATCAATACCGCCGGCATCACCACCGCCGTTCCATCTGGCATCTGCAGCTGCCACGATCGTTCCATCATCCAACGCCGCTAAGCACGGAATACGAAACTTCTTGCTTCCGCCTGTACCGCTGAGAAACGGCTGTCCGCTAGTTGTGCCACTATGCGATGCATCGTTATTTTCTGCATAAGCTACCAATGGTAGATAACCAATTGCCATAGCGGATACTAAAGAAAATGTAAGAATACGATGTTTCTTCATATTTTTTTCCCCCTTCAATCCACGATTCAAATTGAATCTACATTTAGCCCGTATTATATCAACTTATACAATCATTCCAATTCACTGCTTCCTCTCTTGTACATGCTATTTATGAAAACCCTTACTTTTTCCGTTTTTATTTTTTGCGTACCCCAGCAAAGAGTAAATACACAAACAAACGTGGAACGAATTGATCTCATATGCCCGCAAAAAAGAAGTAAAAGAGAATGGCTATCAACTCGTTCCATTCTCCACATACACACTAATGAAGGGTTTCCCTCATTTTTTATTTTTTGCTAAATGATCTACCGCGGATAACGCTGCAACATTACCCTGTCCAGCTGCTTTCATGTACTGATACGGCAAACCTGTAATATCACCTGCCGCAAATAATCCTGGCAGGTTTGTCTTCATCTGCAGATCTACCTTAACGGCACTTCCTTCTACCGTAAGACCTGGTACAAGCTGTCCAGGGAATTGTGCTTCACGCAGAATGAATACACCGTCCGCATGATATTCTCCCTGATCCGTTCTTACACCAGATGCTGCATTTTCACCTATGATCTCCACAGGTCTTTCCTTAACGATCGTCACATCATGCTGAAACTTCGGCATTGTCGGATACAAAGGAATGTATGTTACATGTCTGCATACTTCTGCTAGAAATTCAACTTCTGCTTCTTCCGCCGCACTGCTGCCGATCACGATCACATCCTTACCGTGATACAACGGAGCATCGCATGTCGCACAATAACTAACACCTCTACCCAAGAACCTCTCTTCATTTGGATACGGTCTACCTGCTGCTACCCCTGCTGCCAAGATAACCGTAGAAGCTTCTACCATGTCATTATCATCCAACTGCAGCATAAAGTATTCTCCCATAGCATATACCGAAGTAACCTTCTTATCACACACCTCTATACCTAGGTCAGTGATCTGTTTATAAAACACCTCGACCATCTCTTTCCCATTCAATCCCGGCATACCAAGATAATTTAAAACAGGATGTTCTACTGCCTGCATCTTTCTAGAAAGATCTTTCGTTCCAAAAACAATGATATTTTTATTTCTTACTTTTGCTGTAATAGCTGCTTCCAACCCTGCAGGACCGGAACCAATAATTGCAATGTCATATCTACTCATACTATGACCTCCTGTCCATATTGTACAAAAGATATACAACAAGTGTTGTTTTCTGCTTAATTTTTCCGTGTTGACAACTTTGCTTGTCATTTATATACTCTAAATGACAAGTTTCCTTGTCAAAGGAGGGAAACATGCCGTTATATAACAGGCTAAAAGATTATAGAAACAAGTTAGGTATCAATCAAACTGATCTTGGTCATCTATGTGGTGTGTCTCGTCAGACGATATCCCAGATAGAGCGCGGGGATTATTCTCCATCTGTTACTTTAGCTCTAAAACTAGCAAAAGTACTGCAAGTTACAGTTGAAGATATCTTCACTTATGAGGAGGAAGTTAAATGAAGTTTCATGGAATCAAACGTTTAATCGTCATTATGATCACTTGTATGATCGGCGGAGGGGTAGTAGGTGCCATAGTTGGAGCCAGCATTAGTGCAAACGACTTTGCACCGCTCTTAGTAACCGCAAAGGATGCATTTGTACAATGGTTCATACCCGTTAGTATCTTCTTATGTATAGCCACATACTTGGTATCGATCACAAATGAAAAGAAAGTAAATCATTGCCTTAGTTCTTTAAGTACTGCGGCAGATGAAGAAGCTGATCTTTTAGAAGATAGTGCTGGAAAGTACTCTGCTCGCATCGTGCTGTGGAATGGGATATTGCAATGCATCAGTATTCTCTGCATTGGTGAGCTGCTTGACTATTATCTGATCCGTCAGGTCAGTGATAATACGACGATTTTTCTATGTGAAATATTGTTAGCAGCATTGCTCTCATTCCTAGGCATCTTCTTTACGATCCGTCATTACAACATCGTCAAAAAGTTTTACAACAAAGAAGGGGATCCTGGCGATAAGGACTGGGCCGAAAAATACTTTAACAGCTTAGATGAAGCAGAACAGATGGGAGTCTATCGGGCATATAAAGAAACAACAGAAACAAGTTACAAAGTCATCATTGGTCTAATGTGCATCACATTACTCATGAACGCTTTGTTCCATACTGGCACCTTTGCAACTTTTGTATTAGCAGTAGTGTACTGCAGCATGCAATATACATATCAAAGAAGTGTGCGTAGAAAAAGGAGGGCACAATGATACTCAAAGCAGATTCACTCTATAAATCATTTACAAATAAAGAAGTCCTGAAGGGTATGTCCTTTCAGGCTGAAAGCGGCAGAGCCGTTGGTTTGCTCGGTCGTAATGGTGCTGGTAAGACAACTACCATCCGCATCCTTCTCAATATCTTCCCTGCTGATAAAGGAACGATCACATTAGACGGAAGACCCATCGATCGTTCTTCTATCAAGATTGGATACCTGCCAGAAGAACGCGGCATGTACCCAAAGAAAAAGATCATGGATCAGCTGGTGTACTTTGCACAGTTAAAAGGTCTATCTCACAAAGAAGCTGTCACACGATGCAACAAATGGCTGGAACGTTTTGATATGAAAGACATAGCCAATAAACGATTGGACGCATTGTCTAAAGGTAATCAACAGAAGATCCAGCTGATCACAGCAGTTATCAATGATCCAGATATCCTGATCTTAGATGAACCGTTCTCTGGTTTAGATCCTGTCAATGCCATGGTCATGGAGGAAGTAGTAAAGGAACAGATCGCAGCCGGAAAGATCGTGTTCTTCTCTGGACATCAGATGAATTATATTGAAGAGTTCTGTGATGATATTGCCATCTTGAAAGACGGAAAGATCGTTTTAGCTGGTGATCTAGCTGAAATCAAGCATAACTATCCGCGTACAAAGTTAAACATCCGCTCTCAAGATATCGAACGTATTCAAGCAGCCTACGGCGGTACGATCGATACCCATCACATCTTAACGATCACAATGGCAGATGCCGAAGAAAAACATTCTGTCATGCAGGATTTAACAAACAATTATGATATCGATGAAATCAAAGTCTTTGAACCATCTCTGGCAGATATCTTCGTAGAATATGCAGGTGAAGGAAAATGAAGCAATTTGGTACGATTCTAAACTTTGAGTTGAAGGAATACTTGAAGAATAAAGCTTATATCATCACAACTGTCGTCATGGTTGCCTTGTTAGCAGTTGTCATGTTCATTCCTACATTATTATCTAATATCGACTTCGGTTCCTCTAGCAGCAAACCAAAACCGGCTTTGGTATCAGTATCCGATACTATGCCTTCCAGCATAAAAAAAGAGTTGGAAGATACGATCACCACAGTTTTCCCAGGAAATGAATTCACGTTCACAACCGATTCCTCAGATAAGATCAAGGAACAAATCGAGAATGGTGATGTTGAGTTTGCATTTGTATTCGGTGATAACATTTCTCAATATACATACTATGTAAATGATCTCAAGATGACTGACAACAACACTAGTATCTTGGATGATTCTCTGAATGAACTGATCCATACACATGCTTTTGAAAAGAATGGCATCAGTGCTGCAGAAGCCGGCCGCATCATGAGTACACGTGTTTCTTCAACTACGGAAAATCTTGGCCAGAACCAAGCACAGAACTTCTTTTACACCTATGCTATGATCATGGCTTTGTATATGGTCATTGCTATGTATGGACAGATGATCGCATCCCACGTTGCAGCAGAGAAAGATAGTAGAGTCATGGAATTATTGATTGCAACCGCAAGTCCTACATCTATGATGTTTGCCAAAGTCATTGCCTCTTGTTTAGCTGGTCTTTTGCAGCTGACAGTAATCTTTGGCTCCTCTATCTTATTCTTCCATCTCAGCAGTATGTCATCCTCTATGTCCGTAATCTTTGCGTCATTCTTTGATATACCAGTACATCTACTTGTTTATATGCTGGTATTCTTCCTGCTTGGGTATTTGATCTATGCATTCTTGTTTGGTGCTGTAGGTTCTACTGTTTCTCGTATTGAAGACCTCAGTACAGCCATCGCTCCATTGACAATGGTGTTTGTAGGTGCGTTCATGATCGTTATCTTCTCTATGAGCAGCGGTGAGGTAAACAATGGTCTTATGGTGTTCGCATCCTACTTCCCACTTTCTTCCCCAATGGCTATGTTTACACGTATTGCCATGAGTAATGTACCTGCTTACGAAATTGCCATATCCATTGGTATCCTGCTTGTTTCCGTATGGTTGTTCGGCAAACTGGCTGCGAAGATCTATCGTACAGGTGTCTTGCTCTATGGCACAAAACCTAAACTCAGTACATTGATCAAGCAAGTAATAAAAGCTTGATCTCAAGACCTGTTGCTGACAGGTCTTTTCTTTATCACAAATGCCACAGATAGATGCAGATATGTAAACCTAAATATATCGTTTGCCGTCTACAGCTGTGCTATCATCTATGCATCCAGGAGGTTTGCATATGGAACATATTGGCACACGAATTGCCGCATTGCGCAAAAAAGCAGGCATGTCACAAGAAGACTTAGCAAAAGAGTTAAATATCTCTAGACAATCGATTTCTAAATGGGAAAGCGGACAAGCACTTCCTGATATCGATAAGATCTCAGCTATCAGCACTATCTTCCATGTATCTACAGATCATCTGATCCATGGTACAGAAACCCCATCCCGCAAAACATGCCCTTGGCATCGAGATGATATCGCCTATGGTATCCTCACACTTGCTATTTTCTATATCTATTTCTCATGGAAAGAATACCAAGTACTACCTAAACTCATGCCCGGCATCATTGGTCTAGTTCTAGCCGTATTCTTATTCACTGGTGAAAAACGTAAAAAGACAATATTTTACAGTATTGTAGGCTTTATTCCAGTATCCTTCTTAGCAACAACTTTATCAAATGGATTTCCTTCTCCAATACCTATGTTTCTGAGATCCTATATCGTTTTCTTCATTGTATACATTGCCTATGTTGTACTTGTTAAAAAATATTTTAACAAAAACAAATAGAGTACACAGCTGTGTACAGTAACCTGATCTGTTTTTACTAAGATATTTACACCGGAGGTATTATTATGGAAAGAACAGATATTGTATCAGAAATCATTTGTGCAAAGTATCATTATATGCCCGATGCATTGCTGCTGTACTATGCAGAAAGAGCGTGTACAAAAGTAGAAGAAGAAGTGATCCAACAGGAACTTTGCATGCGTGGGCTATCCTCTGTACACCATGCTTGACTTCTTTCCCCCTTGCCAGTGCTTATGCACTGGCATTTTAATCATAAAAACCTCTATCCACTTCTAAGGATAGAGGCAATTCTTAAATCACACCTTTTGCTTTATTTGCTTGGATCAAGAAGGCCATTGTCATCGTCTTCGCATCCGGCACTTCTCCCTTTACACACATCTCTACCAATTCTTCCAAAGTATACTTCTCAACATGAATAAACTCATCTTCATCTAAATGTTGTCCATGGTATTGACCTTTCTTTGCATAGTACAGATCGATCACTTCATTATCATATGCAGGTGTTGGATACATCTTTCCAAGATAAAACCAATCTGTTCCCTCATAACCTGTTTCTTCCACGATCTCTCGCTGTGCTGTCATAAAGGGATCTTCACCTTTCTCTTTCTTACCAGCTGGAAATTCCAATGTTACTTTGCCTTGTGCATAACGCCATTGTTTCACAAAGAAAAAAGTGCCATCTTCATCCTCCAATGCAATACCAACACCACCTGGATGTTCCACGACCTCACGATCACATACCATACCATCCGGCATCTCAGCTAGATCCTTCCGCATTTTCAAGATCTTACCATTATAGATATATTCCTGCTTTACCGTTTTCTCTTCCATTGACATAGATATATCCTCCTGTTCGTATTATCTCACGATTTCATTGAAAGAAATGAAACAACACATACTGTTATTATTGAAATATTTACAGTTTGGCATGTAACAACATAGGCAATTCTCACATTCACCCGTATAATAGACATGCATAGGGGAGGAAGGTTTATATGAAGAACGAAAAATTCGGCTCACGCTTAGGTTTCATCCTCATATCTGCAGGATGTGCCATTGGTTTGGGGAATGTCTGGCGATTTCCATATATCACTGGACAGTATGGCGGAGCCGCCTTTGTTTTGATCTATCTCGTATTCTTAGCAATATTAGGCTTGCCGATCATGGTAATGGAATTTGCTGTAGGAAGAGGGTCGCAGCACAGTATTGCAAATGCTTTTGAAACGTTAGAGCCTTCAGGCACAAAGTGGCATTGGTATAAATGGTTTGGTATTGCAGGAAATTACCTACTCATGATGTTCTACACGAATATTGCAGGATGGTTATTATATTATTTCTATAAAATGATGACTGGTGGTTTTCAGGGGTTAGATCCTGCTGGTGTACAAGCACAGTTCTCTGATCTATTAGCTGATCCAGCTACCATGACACTCTTCATGGTGATCATCATCATTGCCTGCTTCGGTATTTGTAAGATGGGGCTGCAAAAAGGAGTAGAACGTATCACTAAGTATATGATGATCTGTTTATTATTCCTGATGATCGTATTATCTATTCGATCCATCACTCTACCAAATGCCCAATCTGGATTATCTTTTTATTTACTTCCAGATTTGAACAAGATCAAAGATGCAGGTTTGATGAATGTTATATCAGCGGCCATGGGACAAGCATTCTTTACATTAAGTTTAGGCATTGGTGCCATGGAGATCTTTGGAAGCTGCACAGATCGTAAACATACACTTACATCAGAAGCAATCTTTATCACGATCTTAGATACTTCTATTGCATTACTATCCGGTCTTATTATTTTCCCGGCAAGTTTCTCTTTCGGTATCGATCCAGGTAATGGACCTAATCTCATCTTTATCACATTGCCTAATATCTTTAATGCAATGTCAAATGGCCAGTTATGGGGAACATTGTTCTTCTTATGTATGATATTTGCTGCAGTCAGCACGATCATTGCTGTATTCCAAAATATCATATCTTTCTGGATGGACCTGACAGGTTGTTCTAGAAACAAAGCTATTTTCTGTAACTTGATCGCTATTACGTTATTATCACTACCATCTGTATTAGGTTATAACGTACTTAGTGCATTTGCACCGCTTGGCAGCGGCTCTACGATCCTTGATCTAGAAGATTTCATCGTTTCCAATAACATTCTGCCATTAGGTTCCATGATCTATGTACTCTTCTGTACAACTCGTTATGGATGGGGATGGAAGAACTTCACTGCAGAAGCTAATACAGGTGAAGGTGTTAAGTTTCCAACTTGGATCAGAACATATGCTATGATCGTCATTCCGATCATTATCTTATTCTTGTTTGCACAAGGCTATTGGACAACATTCGTAAAGTAATCTGCATGCCAGATTACTTTTTCTTTTATCACAACACTCTCCCACATAGAGAAACTGGAATATCTTGCCCATAAGAACTTCCATGGTGATTCATACTATGTCCAGCACCATAAAAAGAGCAGATACTGCGGTTTCCCGTTATATCTGCTCTCTTTTTACTTATGTAAGTAATTCTTTAGTAACTACTTATTAGTGCTTCTTAATGACGAGTCCTGCAGCAAGTGCACCTGCAAGTACAAATGCCCAAGGCATTGCACTTCTTGTGTCACCTGTAGCTGGTCTCTTATCATCAGACGGCTTTGCGGATGGATCCGGTGAAACCGTCGGCTGCTCTGACGGAGCTGGACTTGGCTGCTCTGGTTTCGGAGAAACTGCTGGAGCTGGTGATGTTGCTGGTTCCTTCTTTACAAGTCCCTTTCCAGCTGTTTCCAAATTCTTCAACATATCAGCCAACTGTGCATCATTGACATCACTATTGTCTGCTACAGCACTTTCTACAGCCTTCTTAGCTGTTTCAAATGCCTTCCAGCTTTCTTCAGTATACTTATCCTTGACAAGA
Organism: uncultured Bulleidia sp.; assembly: GCA_963556805.1. Classification (GTDB taxonomy): domain Bacteria; phylum Bacillota_I; class Bacilli_A; order Erysipelotrichales; family Erysipelotrichaceae; genus Bulleidia. The sequence continues at coordinate 35,569 of CAUWCC010000001.1, forward strand.
CCTGCCTGCTCTACCATTGCCAACATATCCTGTGCCGGCTTGATATCCGCACGCTTTACAAGAACAGATCTATGCTCATTCAAGACCTTTGTCAAACGAACAATGTTTTCATCGTTCTTTTCGTTTCTATCCTTCAAGATCTGCTTTGCTTCCTTCAATGCTGCCTTAACATCTGCTGTATTCTTATATGCTGTTACAGAACTTGTTGTATAAGCCTCAAGATCTACAAGTGCTTCAAGCTCATCATAACTAATACGTGTTGGGAGTGTCTGACCTGGGATATTTGCATATGCTTCCAACTCAACAAAATGATCAGAAGTACCTGCATTACCATCTCTACCACTTACATAGATACGGATATAACGAGCCTTGCATGGTTCATCAAGAACAATGGACTTACCATTTGCCGTTTCAGCATACAAAGCATCTTTACCCTTACCAACCTTATGTACTTCACCTGTTGCATCACTATTGAAGATGATATTTCTCTTATTCTCAGGGAACTTCTCATCTTCACTCAACATGATCACTGTAGGACCATACTTTCTGCTGTCACTGAAGTAACGAGTCAAGACAACTTCATTCAAATCATAGGACTTACCAAGATCAACCTGGATATAACGAGAATGGTTCTTACGATCTGGTGTATCACTCAACTCGAAATAGTTGTTTGTATCCTTATTACCATCATTCAACTTATTCTTTGGTGCATCATTGTTATAAGTAGGAGCGGAATTTGATGTAACATCCTTTTCTGTAACCTTGACATCTTTGTTATTACGAGCAAGCACAACATTCATTCTAGAATCGATGTAGGATGCTGCTTCATCAAAAGCAACAGCACGGTCTAATACTGTCAATGTAGCTGTACCGACCATACGATCTACAAATACTGTATCAGCCTTAGCAACCTCTGGATTGCATCCTTCTTCTGCATAAGCACTAGCTGCTACCTTACCATCTACATACAACTTGATCATGCCATTTACTTCCTTAACAGCTGCAATGTCATGTTCCTTACCATCGTTGATCTTACCACGTTCATATGCATTCACATTACCGTTTTCAATCAACTTTTCTGTATATGCAGAGTTAGCAGTCAAACCGCCAAAGGAGAATGTCAGATATCCATTTTCATCAATGCCGAGGGAATATACACCATCCTGTGCAGCCAAAACAGCATTTGTACTTTCTGTCTTGATCTTACCAACGATAGAGAAATCCTTATGACCATCTACAGAATGAACAGCGTTCTTCACGATCGGTGTACCATCTGTATGCAGATCAGCAATACCAGTGATGATATCTTCTACATATACATCATCTGTCTTCTCTGTCTTAGAAGCATTTCCAACTGTATCCTTTGCACCATTCACATGTACTGTGATATTTGAAAGATCTTCTACATCTTTATTTAATGTCAATGCAACCGTTCTACGATCTGCCTGCAATTCAGCCTTCTTAACCTCATAGCCATCAACCGTATACTGACTCTTATCAGGTTCCTGCATTGTTTCATTAAACTCAACCTTTACAACTTTTCCATTTGCATGAATACTTGCAATCTCTGCTGGTACAGTATCTTTATCGCCATACTGCATGATCAATACTTCTTTTGGTTCCAATGTATATGTGACCTTACGTCCATATCCCATTTCAGCATTGTTATACTTGTTGTCACCAATCACAACTTTACCAAATACCGGTTTCAGATCCTCAGGAACACCAAGCAATCTATCATATGTAACAGTGATCTCTTTCTTCACATTAGAAGGGTTACGGAGGGAAACAATACCATTATTTCCATTCCATGCTGAGTATCCATATGGATCTCCATTAGCAGGTGATCCACCAAACATCTTAGACTTCTGCAATATCTCGAAATTATCCTCGATCCAATTTGCAGCTTCTGCATTGATCTGCCACTTATTGTCATCAAACATAGATGGACTGTAGTAGTATTCCCAGAATGCAGTACCACGTGTACCTAACATATACAAATGCTCTCTCAATTCTTCATCTGTATACTCGATCGGCTTATTCTGATTCGGACTTGTCGGCACCCTATGTGCTGTCTTTGCATAAACCGGATCATGGTTATAGAAGTACTTATTTGGCAACTGCCACTGTCTATCATTGAAGAATTCATAGTAATCCTGGTCTCTATATGTCAACATAGACTCTTCGTTTGTATTATCAAACTTCTCACAGAAACCTGTATCACCTGTATTCTGCATCCAAACACTATTTACCCACTGTAAATGCCAAGGACTCGGGTTAGTATAAGATGTCATATTCAACCACAGATCCTTACCATTTCTCTGATCACGCATAGATTCAAAGACATCTGTCCATCTCTCATATGTCTCAGAGATCGTATAGAATGGATTCTTCTTTGCAGAAATATAGTACTCAGAATCATCTCTAGATGGTTCCAGTAACATACCATCCAACTTCCAGTAATTGATATCAAACTTTTCCTGATAGTTATTAAAGATATCATCTCTCAACTTATTCAAGTATCTAGCATCAGATATGTTGATATCATTACCAGACTGGTGGTTTACAGAACCGAGATTATTTTGTTCGATCCAATTTGCAATCGTTGTCTGTGTACCATAACCGCCTCTAGGACCAAGCCAAAGACCGAAATTAGAACCCATCTGATTTACTTGCAGACTGGAATCATACAGTTCATTCGGGAACTTATTGTTGAAACCCCAGAAAGAAGAATTGTAATTGACCCAACCATCATCTACAACATAAGAATCCAATGGTTCTACACCATTCTGTGTAAAGCCCTTTTCTACCTCTGCAAAACTCTCCAGAATATTCTGTGCAGTAATATCCTTCATATTGTCATACCAAGAATTAAACTGCTGACGGAATTCTGTTTTTGTTGCAATTGTTTCGATATATTCATAGAAGTCATTCTGACATACAAGGTAGTCTGTACTACGTGCGGAACCAACGACCGCATCCCATGTTGTCATCTGACCAGGTACTTTTTCTTCATTATATGTGAACTTATCCTTTGTATAATCCAAAGACTTACCATACCAATATCTTACAAAAGACAACTTGTTCTTTGCATCGATCTTATTCTCTGTCTCAGGGAATTCACTACCCCAATACATAGCACCTACATAGTAAGGCTGTCCAAGTTCAAGATAGTCACCCTTCATACCAGCCATCTCTGCATTATTTTTCTGCTCAGGGATCGTCCAGTATGTATCCTTTGCCAAAGCTTCATCCGGCAATACGATATGTTCCAGATCAATATGATCAATGATTGCTTCACCTGGCTGATCTGCTGTGATATTCAAGTGCTTTCTCATGAAGCTGTCTCCAGCCTTCATTGTAAACACTTCACTGATCGTATAAGAAACACCACGTGATGTGATCGGTTCAAAATCAAATGTCAAAGTTGTGACACCTGTATTTGCATCTGTCTCAACACGAGGATCACCCTTCAGTGTCATATCACTTGTATGGATATCATCCACACCCTTCTCCGGTAGGTTTGCCTTTTCTGAATACAACTTAAATTCTGCACAAGAAGCTACATCTGCACTAGAATTTCCCTTTGGTGTATGACAATCCACAAAGACAATGCGCATAGCTTTGCCCTTCTTTGTCTCTTTTAGATTGACATAATTTACCAACTGATCATCAAACTCGCCCTCTGCATCTGCTTGTGCTGTTTCGATATCCAGCTTTTGCAACGCTTCCTTGGATTTCCCAACAAAGACCTTGTACTTCTTAACATGACCACTATCAGATGCCTGTGTGTGTTCATTATTTACTGTTCTTTGATGATACGCAAAAGAGGCAATCGTCTTTTCATTCTTAAAATCTACATAGATATTATGCGGATATTTCTTCTCTTCATCTGTAGCACCATTTTCATACTTAGAATGATAATACGTTGATAGATCACCATCAAACATCTTTTCTGCAGCACCATTTGTTTCTTCTGATGTAGATACACTATCAGATGTGATCTCCCATCCTGTTTCTTTTTCGATCTTTCCACCTGGTTCTGTTACAGTTTCATCCTGCTTCAAACTGTTAGGCAATGTCTTGATAATAAACTCTTCACTACCTGCCTGTGGTGTGATCGTTGTTGGTGATGTACCTGTACGATAGTTTGTAATTGCTGTTGTCTTTAACTTTCTCTCCGCAACAGAAAAACTACGTTTCAGATACTCATTTCCGAATGTAAATGTAGTTTCATTCTCTTTTTGCAATGAAACAGCACCCGGCAATTCCTCAGCGGCACGGACATATGTCATATTTGCACCAAGCATTGGTACAACACCGACACCTACCGCAAGGACTGCTGACAAAAACTTCACTGTCTTCCCCTTCATATACGCCTCCTATTTATATAAGCTTACTAATCATAAATCGTTGTACTCTTTTTTCTAGGTTGAATTTCCATTAAAGAAGAATATTCCTGTAAGACAGAATAAAATCAGAGGAAAAAGAACCAATAAAAGCACAAAAAATCGCAGTGCACATCACGTACGCTACGATTCAATTTTCTTTCAGTCAATGTCTTTTGTTAGTATGACGATACCTGTCACCGCTATCATAGCTACACTTAAATATCCAATTGGATGAGATGCAACACCTGTCTCAACCTTATGACTATCCTGTGGTTTCGTGCTATTTTCTGGATAATTTGGTAAAGGTGTCTGTTTGCTTGACTCTTCTGCCTGCTCTGGTTCTACTGGCACGTCTATCGCAACATATGTATCATAAAACGATTTAGCATCTTCGTATGACTTCACTCGAAGCATATAGTTTGAACGTAACATGCTGTCATACTGTGTTGGTTCCATGATCTCATCCAAAATTTGTATATACATAGGAATAGATGCGGCTATATCCTCATTCACAGAAGCACTTGTATATAGTGTTTTTAATTCTTCTGCTTTATAGATCAGATCCTTTGTTTCTGACATAAACAATCGTTCCTCATATGCATTTTCTATATCTTGATATACCGTGTCATAGTGCGTAGTGGAGAAAGGTACATTACTCTCTGTTTGATAATATGTTTTATCTAATAATGTAGAGAAACCTTCTTTTAATCTCTTCTCTTTTTCAGATGTTGGATCTTTATATGCATCCTTTGCAAATGCAAAATAATCAACTGGATCTGTATCTTTGCCATAATTTTCCGATAACACAGCAAATGCTGGGTCGTCTTGATGCTTTACAGCAGCGTCTAATGTATGAACAGCATTTGTCACAAGGTCTCTTGAGCCCTTCGTGAGTGGATGTTCCTTGTTTTCTAGATCTTCTTTCAAAGTATCTACCATCGTAAAGATAGACTGCTTAGCATCTTGTGTTTTCGTAATCGTTACATCCGCCGCATATTTATTCCCTTCATAATCATATGTAGAGATCTTTAACTCTTTGTCTGATACGGTAACGGTAGAAAATGTAGGTACTGGCTTATTGGATCGTTCGGCAAGGTAATACTGTTTTTCTGGACTAAGAAGATAGAACTTACTACCTGTAGCTGATCCCGCTGTCACATACAAGGTTCCTTCTGGATCAACAGCATTGCATGTATCTTCATCTACCCCTTCTGTTTCTATTACCGTACCATCTTTCATTTGAAATGTACGTGCATATGAGTGATCATGACCAGTAAAGCATACATCAATATCATATTCATCCATCAATGGTGCAAAGAGAATACGCAAGTTTGCTCCATCTACATTAGCATGATCATTTCCCGCCCCATAAATATCATGGTGAAACATTACGATCTTCCATTTCGCATCTGGAGTACTTGCAATGGCATCATCCAACACCCTTCGATGCTCTTCCATGTTTCTATTGTTGCTATTTAATACAACATACAAAGTATTACCATAACTGTAATAATAATCTCCGCCTGATTCTGTCTGTCCTAATTTAGTGTCGTTTGGGGTATTGAAATGATATTGGAAATCATCTCCATTTGTTTCATGATTGCCAATAGCAGCAGCTACTGGTAGACTTCGCATTTCTTCTGGATAGGAAAAACCTGCATATTCCTGTTCTCTTGCAATATATTCTTCTGGTGTTTTGGCATTATAACCATGATCGATCTGATCACCAGCAGATAGAATAAAACTTACGTCTGGGGCTGTGTATACAGCTTGTGTCAGAGTCTTATCCCAAGCATATGTATTTACAGCAATATCTAGATCATCTGTCGTATATTCTCCATTCGCACCAGCCGCTCCAATCTGGGGATCACCTACCAACAATGCTGTATAGGTAGAAAAAGAATGTGTTTGATATAGATATGTTTCAGACCAATGCTGCCCATCAACAGAAGACTGATAATAGTATTGTGTATTCTCCCCAAAATAATCATTGATAGATACTTTATTCGAAGCTGTATATGTATGAAAAAGATTTGTCTTTTGAATATCTTCGGCAATACCTGTAAATACCTGAGCATCGTGCATATCTTCATATGTTGAAATACGTACCTGCGGTATTCCTTTCTCTTCCGAATACCATGCAAAATTTAAACTCTTTTCATTTTTACCAGGTGTCAGGATCACTCTTCCTGTATCCATTTCACCTGTTTCTTGATCGTTCCATTGTGCTTCATACCAGGTTTGGTATTCTTCTGAGTTTCTAATCCCATCATTCAAGACTGTGCCCCATCTTTTGTTGAGTATACATAGTCAGCTTTCACAGAAAGTATGCTCAAAGAAGAGATCGTCAACAAACCTGCTAAAGAAAATACAAGTTTTCTTTTCGTACATCCGCTCATATCACTATTCCTCCAAACGAAATACAGCAGGATTATAAAAACAAGTTTCGTTCATGACAATGGTATTTGTGAAACCTTTCAATTATTTAACATATATATAACACCACTCTTTTATTACGGGCATGTTTCCTGTTTACAACAAAAAAATAATGCCACTTAGTGTGATATCTTTTTACCACTCAACATTTCTTATGTGAAACAAAATATCTGACAAAACATCCAAATCCCAACAAGATCATACTCTTAGAAAGAAATGGCCAAAATGATAATTGCAAAGACCGTCCCAGCAAACGATTAGCACCCCATAAGGAACTACCATAAATCATTATTCCGCATATCAGTGAGATGACACACGTGATCAAGAGCATATCTCCTGTTGTTTTCCAATCATTATACTTATTTGCAAGCAACCAAAACACAATACCTGATAAAACTAATACAAGTGCATAAAAAGGTGTGATCGTATAGTAATACAAGATTGCCGCAGGAATTGCCCATGGTATAAATTCAGATATATACCAAGGGTCCAGCAGACCTTCCACATATGTTTCTAGTACATGGGAGGCATCTGCAACCACTTCATACAATGCCTCCTTCTCTACCGTAAGCTTGGCTTCTTCAGCTCTTTTTTCCACATGTCTTATCAATCTTTTCTCATATCTATCTACATTGGGTGTTTGAAATTCTTGAGACAGCGCTATACTCCGTACAGCCGCATCCATATACCGCATAGTAATAGAAAAGACAGCAGGATCTTTCTGATTCTCCTGCTGCAGTTTTATACCACTATCTATATCAATGTTTCCGTGTGCATACAGCACGTCATTGATCCGCAATGCATAAGCCCTGCCTACCTCTTCCTCTGCAATGACCTTACCTAAGCTTGTTCTAAGACCACCTAAAACAAACACCCACAGCAATATCACTATACCAGGAATATACAGCCATTTACTCTTTCTTCTCATCTACAATGCTTTCCACCTCTTTATGCAACGTGATTTCTTCCGTTACCGCATCATTCTGCGGAATCCTTGTACCGCAATGATGACAAAACTTTTCATCTATCTCCAACTTTGTACCACATTCAGGACAGTACCGAATCACTTGCACTTCAGGATCTGGTTGTCGCATACCACAGTATGGACAGAACAATGCACCATTCGGGATCCTTTCCCCACATGCAGCACAGCGCACAATACCACGCATCTCATCGATCGAAGACTCCTTATCAGCAATTGCCTTCTGCAGTCTAACTGCTTCTTCTATCTGTCTATAATTCAAGTCATCCACATCGTTCCGATGTACATCTACATAATCTTCTCCTAATGCACGATAAATCTGATTTAACTCCTTTTTAAGAGAACGGATCTGCATAGAAAGACGTACGATCTCAAAACGTTTATATAACCAATCACCAACATTCTTAAATACATTCATGCTCTTATTTTACTACACAAACTAACCAATAACGTAATCCCTAAGAAAAACATAAGAAAAGCAATCCTGTTTGCACAAGATTGCCCTTCTAAATGATTCAATTACTTAGTAATGGATTCAAGCCATTCAGCTGGTGCTTCATAACCGAGCAGTTTAACAACTGTTGCTGCAACGTTAGCAAGACCAAAGTCATCGCCTTCCTTAACTTCTGTTCCTTCTGGACCGTTGTAGATAGCAAATGGAACACGAGCCAAAGAGTGAGAAGTCTTAGCCTTAGGAGAACCATCAGGGTTTGTACCCTTATCATACATCTCATCAGAGTTACCATGGTCAGCAGTAACAACAAGTGTATAATCCATCTTCTTACAAGCATCCATCAATCTTCTCAACATCAAGTCAACAGACTCAACGCCGATCAATGTAGCTTCATAACTACCAGTATGACCGACCATGTCACCATTCGGATAGTTACATCTCAAGAACTGGTACTTACCAGACTCAATAGCTTCAACCATCTTATCTGTGATCTCTGTAGCCTTCATCCAAGGCTTCAGATCGAATGGGATGATATCAGATGGGATCTCTTCCCAAACTTCCAATTCATCAGAGAACTTCTCAGATCTATTACCATTCCAGAAGTAAGTAACATGACCAAACTTCTGTGTCTCAGAACATGCATAAGAACGAACGCCCTTATTAACAAGGAACTCAGACATTGTATTTGTAATATGTGGTGGTTCTACAAGGAAGTGCTCCGGCAGATGAAGGTCTCCATCATACTGCAACATACCTGCATAATAAACATTCGGCTTCTTATTCTGTTCAAAAGCATCAAAGCCCTTATTCATATAATCAAAAGCCTTAGAGATTTCAACAGCACGGTCACCTCTGAAGTTGAAGAGAATGACAGAATCACCATCATCAACTGTACCAACCGGCTGACCATTCTCAGCAATAACGAAGCCCGGCAGATACTGATCTGTATAACCATCTTCAGCACGGTAAGTCTCGATAGCTTCCTTACAAGAAGCAAACTGTCTGCCCTCACCGCAAACATGGATATTCCAGCCTCTTTCAACCATTGCCCAGTCAGCTTCATAACGGTCCATAGTAACAACCATACGACCACCGCCGGAAGCGATGCAGCTATGGAATGTATCATCATTCAATTCAGCGATAACACCTTCCAACTCATCAACATACTGCAACGCACTTGTTTCAGGAACGTCACGACCATCAAGAAGTACATGTACTCTAACCTCGGACAAACCTTCCTTCTTTGCCTGTCTCATCATAGCGATGAGGTGAGAAATGTTGGAATGAACGTTTCCATCGGACAACAAACCGAGGAAATGCATCTTACCATTATGTTCCTTAGCGAACTTAACAGCATCGATCCAAGCCTGGGATTCATAGATCTTACCAGACTCAATAGACTCATTAACGAGCTTTGCACCCTGAGAGTAGATCTGACCACAGCCCAAAGCATTGTGACCTACTTCAGAATTACCCATATCGGAATCGGACGGCAGACCAACTGCTGTACCGGAAGCCTTAATAGTTGTATGAGGCCACTTTGTCATCAGTTCATCGATCTGAGGCTTATATGCATGAAGTACTGCATTACCCTTATCCTTGTCGGTCCAACCGACACCGTCCATAACGACTAATACTACTGGTTTTGTCATATTGTTATGATCTCCTTTACGCAACTATAAATATAGCATGTTTCTATGAAACCGCGGAGGAAACATATCCCCTCGCTTTATTTTTCACACGTCCCTATCATACGTATCTTTTGAATCGCAGTTTCATCCAACCCATATTCCTGTAGGAGGAATGTTTCAGGTGATGTATACCTTGTCTCGATTGCATCCAACATCGCACGACCGATCTCCTCCAGCACACCTTCTTTCATTGTTAAAAGACGTTTTAACTCTGGATGCCCTTCCATCCTATCCGCATATTTCTGATAGATATATGCCAATCTCTCTGCTCTTTCTTCCTTAGACAGCATGTAATCCTTTAAGATATCCTCACGTTGTGCCCCCAGTGCCAGCAGTAACACCATAGCTGCAGCTCCTGTTCTATCTTTCCCCGTTGCACAATGGAATAAAAACGGTACCCCCCCTGCAGTATCGTATCAAACATCACTTTAAAAGCATCATTACCAAACGGCATTTCCATGTAATATTGTTTTAACTTCTCATACTGTACAATGGCATCCCCGCCAATCTGGTTCATACCCTGGATCGAGAAATCAATATCCTCTCCTCCTTTAGATACAAGTCCAGAATGTTGCAACATCTCTACCCCATCAAACACCGGATCTGGACATCTTACGCATTCCTCTTTAGATCTAAGATCCAAGACTTCACGAATTCCTAGATCTTGAAACACCTCTCTTTCCACATGCCGCATCCAATACAAACCCGCACTACGGTAAAACATACCCGGTCTTACGATCTTGTTCCCCTTTACAGGTATCCCGCCAAGATCACGGAAGTTTAATTGACCTCTTGTCAAACCTTCTATCTTCATGGTCAAATCATAAACCAAACATTCTAGAGATAAAAGCATATGGTCTCTCACAAAAACGATCCATATATGGTACCATTATAAATCTATATACTATGCTAAAATAATGATAAGTACAGAAAGGACCGTCCACTTACATATGAAAAGGATCAGAATATTAGCTACTTCGGATGTTCACGGAAACATCCTTCCCCTGAATTATGCCGATAACAAGTATCGCAGTCGTGGTTTTGCCAAGATCAAAACAGCGATCGATTGTTTAAAAGATGATAACACGATTGTTTTGGATAATGGTGATGTCTTGGAAGGTACAGCATTAGCCTTCTATCACTATGATCGTCATCCAGATGAATTATCTCCATTTACTAAAGCCATGAATGCGATCGAATATGACTATGTCAATGTTGGTAATCATGACTTTGACCATGGTGAGGAAGCTTTGATGATGCACTTGCAGAACTTGAAAGCTCCTTGCATCACTTCCAACTGGATCTACCACGGCAAGCCGTTTGGTCCTACTTATGTCATTCGTGAGATCGCCGGTAAGAAGATCGCTTTGTTTGCTTTAACAACAGCATTTACAAATGATAGTCAGAAGAAGTCCAATGTTCGTCATAGTAAGTTCCAGGATGCTGTTGAAACAGCAAAGAGAACTGTAAATACGATCCGCAGGTTGGAAAGACCTGATTATGTTGTATGTCTCTACCATGGTGGTTTTGAAAGAGATGTGAATACTGGTATTGCAGAAAACAAGATTACAAATGAGAATCAGGCATATCGTCTTTGTCGTGAAATCAGTGGGATCGATGTCTTGATTGCGGGTCATACACATCATTCTATGAGTGGTCGTTTGTTTAATACAACTTATATTGAAACAGGTTCCCATGGTACAGAGATCGCTTGTATCGACATTCTGCCGGATACAGGTCGTATTGAGACACATATCTTGAAGTGTGATATGGACGCTGATACGGGTATCATCCAGTCTATCGCTAATGAAGAGGAAGAATGTCAGGCATGGCTGGATAAGCCGCTTGGTACAGCCAAGATAGATCTTTCCATCTCTGATGATATAAAAGATCGTGTCCATAAGCCGCAGCTCATCACTTTCATGAACAAGGCTGCTATGGACTACACTAGAGCAGATCTTTCTGCAAGCAGTTTCTATCTCCATACAAAGGGACTGCCACATGAGATCACTATGCGTGATCTAGTCTCTTCCTATGTATATCCAAATACACTGGTCGTAAAACAGATCTCTGGCAAGACATTGCGTGAATATTTGGAAAAGTGTGCCAGCTATTTTGCATTACAGATAGACGGCACGATCGATATCGATGCCACATATGTCGTACCATCTCCGATCTATTACAACTACGACATGGTAGATGGTGTAGATTACACGATCAACGTATCCAATCCTGTTGGTTCTCGCATTACAGAATTAAAGAGAAATGGGGAAGATGTTACCGATGACATGATGTTTACAATTGCTGTAAACAACTACCGTGCCATCGGTGGTGGTGACTACATGATGTTGAAGGATCTTCCTACCGTTCGTGAATACACAATGAGCATTGTAGATATGCTGGCCAATTATATCCGTGACACACAAGTCATTGACTTTGAACCAGTAAATAATATTACAGTCACCAAATAAAGCACAAAGGAGAGGAAATCACCCTCTCCTTTTCCTATGCTTCTTTTATTCCCTTTGGAATCGTAAACTTAAAGATACTACCATGTGGTACATTATCCTGCAAAACGATCGCACCACCGTGTGCTTTCACGATAGACTTGCATAAAGCTAAACCTATGCCCACACTCTTATATATTTCCTGATCACCCGTATAGAACATCTCAAAGATATGATCTTTCACATCCCCACGAATACCTGGACCATCATCCGCAATAGAGATCCTTACCATACTCCCTGCATCCTCAGCATGGATCACAATATGTGTCCCCTTAGGCGTATATTGGATCGCGTTATCTATAATATTCAAGATGACCTGCACAAGTAATCTAGCATCCGCTTTTACACAAAGATGCGGATCACATTCACCAAACGTGATCTTATAGTCCTTACTTGCACGATCTAAATGTTGAAAAGCCTCCATGAAGATATCATCCAGCGATTCCACACTATAATTCAATTTTACCTGTCCATCTTCCAATCTACTAACAGACATCAAGTTATTGACCAAGTTGATCAACCACTCTGCATCATTATAGATATCACTATATACCTGATTCTTCTTTATATCATCCAAACCATTATCTTCTGTCAACAACATATTAGCATTCCCCATGATCGAATGCAGTGGTGTACGCAAGTCATGGGATACGGCTCTTAGGATATTACTGCGAAGCTGTTCGTTACGTATCAACAAAGCACTTTCTTCTTTTTCATGTGCATTGTGTTCATTTTCCAATGCCAACGCACACTCACCAAGGATAGAAAGTACAATGCTGTTCTCGAAAGAATCCAATGGCTCCTTTTCCATCCCAATACCTACTACCCCATATACAACATGGTTGACACGTATGGCAAGATATAAACACTTTGCATTCGACAATGTATCGGTAGTAGCACCAGCATGGCTGTTATTCTTCAACACCCAATTAGCTACCGTCTTCTCATTCATAGATACATAAGCGGGATCTGGTTCATGATCTTCTGCTGGAAACTGTGCTGGTGTTCCCAGCATACCATTGGTAACAGGATAGACAACAATGTCACGGTTCAGCAGTTTGATCAACTGTTTGGCCATTGCAGCAAGTATATTACTTCTTTCTGTTTCTTGTTGGAATAACTGATTGGATTCAAACAAGATCTTCGTACGATATGCAGCTTTAGCTGCTTGGGCAGCGTTGCCCTTTAAACGTATCGTTAAAGAACTTGTGATCAAAGCCGCAAGAAACATAATGACAAAGGTCACTGGATATCCAGAATCATATGCAAGTAATGAGAATCTAGGTTCTGTAAAGAAGAAATTAAAGGCTAGTACACTGATAATCGAGGCTGCACAGCTGTAGGCCATGCGATGTGTTGTTACTGCGATCAATAAAACACCAATGATATAGATTGTGATGATGTTTGCTTCCGTGAAACCTAGACATTCAAATAAGAAGCCAATCAGACTTGCTATCAGAAGAATGATCACCGTTTTACATGTATCTACTAAAGTGATCTTCTCACGACGTCGTTTATACTGTTTTCTTCTTTGATAAGCTGTATTTTTACCAGCATTATCTGGAATGATATGAATATCCATGTTTGGCACTTCTTCGATCAAACGATCAGTCAAACTCTGTTTCTTCAACATCGTATGATGTCCTGCCGCACTACGTCCTACAACGATCTTTGTAACACCGGATATTCTAGCAAACTCCGCAATCTGAGCAGGCACATCATCTCCATACACTGCTTCAATAGAAGCCCCCAATTGCTGGGCAAGGTGTATATTCTCACGCAGCCGATTTCGGTCCGTTTCATTCATATCTGGAAACTCTGGTGTTTCTACAAATAGAGCAGTAAAGACTGCATTGAAGGCTGCAGCCATACGTGCCGCCGTACGAATCGTTGCGGCATTAGATGGTGCAGAGGATAGGCAAACAAGAATATGTTCTGACGCTCCTGTTCCTCTTCGTGTACTCTCTGTCAAACGATTGACACGGTCTGCACATCTTCTAAGAGCAATCTCACGTAAAGCCGTCAAATGCTGGATCGTAAAGAAGTTATTGACTGCCCTCTCTGCTTGCCCTTGCTTATATACCTTTCCTGAACGTAAACGTTCCAACAGTTCCTGTGGTTCAATATCTACAAGTTCTACTTGATCCGATTCATCAAATACCGTATCGGGTATTCTTTCTCTTACTTGGATTCCCGTGATTGTTGCAACTCTATCATTTAAACTTTCAATATGCTGTACATTGACAGTTGTATATACATCAATGCCATTTGCTAATAGTTCTTTGATATCTTGATATCTCTTCTTATGTCGACATCCTGGGGCATTGGTATGGGCCAATTCATCTACCAAGATCAATTGTGGATGTCTTGCTAAAGCTGCATCCAGATCAAATTCATTTACAACGATATTACTGATCGGCACACGCTTGATCGGCAGCACCTCCAGTCCAGCGATCAAAGCGGATGTCTCTGGTCTTGCATGAGGTTCGATATACCCTGCTACAACATCTACACCACGCTTCTTTGCTTCATGTGCAGCTTCCAACATGGTATATGTTTTACCAACACCAGCCGCATAGCCGAAAAATATCTTTAACCTTCCTGTATCTTTCTTCTTCTCTTCCTGTTCTATCTCCTGCAGGAATTCTTCAGGTGATCTTCTATCGTCCATAACTCCCCTTTCTAAATGAAAAACGCAGTCCTGGTATTATGGTATACCCGAACTGCGTCATCTTCTATCAATGTTCTACTTCATCGACAAGACCCATAGCCTTGGCAATATCCAGGTTCACACCCAATACATTGACTGTATCTTCACCAAGTACACCAAGCAACTTGCCCTTTGTATTATCCTTGACGATACCCTTCAATTCATCTTCTGAAAGACCAGATGCCTCAGCAATAGCTGGAAGCTGTACTTCAGCAGAAGCAGGTGAGATATGTGGATCCAAACCAGAACCAGATGCTGTTAAAAGATCTGTTGGAATATCTTCCTTCTTAACACCTGGGTTATCTTCCAAGAATGCATCAATGTCTGCTTCTACCCTTTTTGCCAATTCCGGATTAGAAGGGGCATAGTTATTAGAACCAGAGGAAAGACCTGCATATTCAGTACCATCGTTATATACTTCCTCGCCGCCTTCTTCTTTATATGTGTTGTAGTGATATGCAGAAGGACGACACTTCATGAAATATGGTTCCGTGAAATCCTGTCCAACATTCTCGACACCAACTACTTCACCATCTGCTTTAACAACAGAACCAGCAGCCTGCTTTGGGAATACAACAGCTGAAATACCATTCAACAGAAGCGGAAAACCAAGTCCGCATACAACAAGGAATACCAATGTTACAGCAACAGCATTCTTAACTGTCTTGCCGAATTTATTCTTAGATGAGTTTTCCATCTCTTTGCCTCCTTAAAGTCCGATCATTGCCAGAAGTGGTGTGATCAAGAGATCGATAAGCTTGATACCAACGAATGGTGTTATAACACCGCCTAAACCATAGATCAACATGTTTCTAGCAAGCATCTTACCAGAAGACATTGGACGATACTTAACACCCTTAACTGCCAATGGAATCAAGCATGGGATAATGATCGCATTGAAGATCAATGCGGAGAGAATAGCACTGAATCTTGTAGAAAGACCCATGATATTCAATACCTGCATCTGCGGGATCACTGTCATGAACATAGCTGGAATGATGGCAAAGTACTTTGCAATATCGTTCGCAATGGAGAATGTCGTCAAAGCACCTCTTGTGATCAGCAGCTGTTTACCGATCTCTACTACTTCCAAAATCTTTGTAGGATCACTATCCAAGTCAACCATGTTAGCAGCTTCCTTTGCTGCTGTTGTACCGGAATTCATAGCTAAACCAACATTTGCCTGTGCCAATGCTGGGGCATCGTTTGTACCATCACCTGTCATTGCAACGATCTTACCTTCGGCCTGTTCTCTCTTAATAACAGAGATCTTGTCTTCCGGCTTGCATTCTGCAACGAAATCATCAACACCAGCTTCTGCAGCGATTGTAGCAGCTGTCAGAGGGTTATCACCTGTACACATGATCGTCTTGATACCAATAGCATGGAGTCTTTCAAAACGTTCTTTCATACCTGGCTTTACTGTATCCTTGAGGTAGATAACACCAAGGATCTTATTTCCTTCGCAAACAACAAGCGGTGTACCACCAAGGGAAGAAACCTTCTCTACGATACCCTGTAAGTCAGATGGAACCTTACCACCCTTTTCCTTTGCATAAGCTGTAACAGCATCATAAGCACCCTTCCAGATCAGTGTGCCATCCGCAAGATCAATACCAGACATTCTAGTCTGGGCTGTAAATTCATGGAAGACCATACCATCTTCCTTCTCACATACATCCCCCTGCTGTCTAGCAAGATCCAACGTAGACTTACCTTCAGGTGTCTCATCATACAAACTTGTTAAAGCAGCCGCATGGATCAAATCCTTCTTATCAGCATTTGCAACAGGAAGGAACTCTGCAGCCAAACGGTTACCGAATGTGATCGTACCTGTCTTATCCAAGATCATCGTATCAACATCACCGCAAGCCTCTACTGCTTTACCAGACATAGCAATGACATTGAAACGTGTAACTCTATCCATACCAGCAATACCAATAGCGGAAAGCAGACCACCGATCGTAGTCGGGATCAAACATACCATCAAGGCAACCAGTGTAGATACCGGCAGCTCAACACCGCAGTACAAAGCAATCGGATACAGTGTCACGATAACAATCAAAAAGATAATCGTCAAAGAAACAAGCAATGTATTCAAAGCAATCTCATTTGGTGTCTTCTTACGAGAAGCACCTTCTACCAATGAGATCATACGATCCAAGAAACTATGTCCAGGTTCGGAAGTAATCTTGATCTTCAACCAGTCAGATACAACCGTTGTACCACCTGTTACAGAACAGAAGTCGCCGCCGCTTTCACGAACAACTGGTGCAGATTCACCCGTGATAGCAGATTCATCTACAGATGCAACACCTTCAATGACTTCACCATCATTTGGAATAACCTCACCTGCGGATACCATGACAATGTCACCCTTCTTCAACTCACTGGAAGAGATCACTGTCTCAGTACCATCTTCATGAAGCAATCTTGCCTTTGTATCCTTTTGTGTCTTCTTCAAAGAAGCAGCCTGTGCTTTACCACGTCCTTCTGCTACAGACTCCGCAAAGTTTGCGAACAATACTGTAACAAAGAGAACAATGGAAACAATAAGGTTATATACTGTCAAGTCACTGTTCTGTGTTCCAAACATAGCTGGGAAGATCGTGATCAGCAATGTGATCACAAAGCCGATCTCAACAACGAACATGACTGGGTTCTTGATCATATATCTAGGATCAAGTTTCTTGAAAGAGCCTGCCAGAGCATCCTTCAAGATCTCCGGTGTGATAAACTTCTGTGTTTTCTTATCCTTACTCATATCGAATCCCCCTTATCCCCACAAAGTCAGATGTTCCGCGATTGGACCAAGAGCAAGTGCTGGGAAGAATGTAAGAGCTGCGAAGATGTATACAACAAATACCAGAATGATGGCAAATGCCACTGTATTTGTCTTTAACGTACCAGCTGTTTCATTCACAAAGTTCTTTTTCTGCATAGAACCTGCAATTGCCAACTGTAATACGATCGGAATATATCTGCCGAAGAACATAACAAGACCTGTTGTGACGTTCCAGAAGAGTGTGTTATCTGCCAGACCCTCAAAACCAGAACCATTGTTAGCAGCAGATGATGCAAATTCATAAAGAACCTGTGTCAAACCATGGAAACCAGGGTTTGTAATACCAGCAAGACCTGCTGGAACAGCAATAGCCAGAGCAGAGAAAGCCAAGATCAGTAATGGATGTACGATGATAGCAAGTGCTGTCAGCTTCATCTCTTTACCTTCGATCTTCTTACCAAGATATTCTGGTGTTCTGCCAACCATCAAGCCGCAGATGAACACTGCCAAGATGGCATACAATACCATGTTCATCAAACCAACACCCTTACCACCGAATACGACGTTCAACATCATATGCAGCAGTGGTACCATGCCGCCTAAAGGTGTCAATGTATCATGCATGTTATTGACTGTACCTGTTGTGAAGGATGTAGTCGTTGTTGTAAACATCGCAGACTGGGCAATGCCGAAACGTACTTCCTTACCTTCCATATTGCCTGCTGCTTGTGAAAGACCAACCTTTGCCAAAGCTGGGTTGCCGGCACTTTCTGCAAAGAAGCAGATCAATAGACCAACGATGAACAAGATACCCATAGCAACGAAGATCGTTCTACCTTCACCACCGCAGATCTTAGCAAAGAGGCCCTTCTTTTCTTCTGGTTCTTTTCCTTCTTTTTCTAATACACGTTCACGATGACTATCACCAACCATCTTACCGAATGTGATGACACAAGCACCTGGCAGTAACATCATGGAATACAACTCGATCAAATCTGACAAGATCGTTGGGTTTTCCAACGGTGTGGAAGAGTTAGCACCTAAGAAACCACCACCATTTGTACCCAAATGCTTAATGATCTCCAAGGAAGCAATAGGACCATTTGCAATGGCCTGCTTTGTACCTTCCAATGTCGTTACAACCATATTTCCATTCAAGTTCTGTGGAACACCCTGCCATACCAGCAAGAGACCGCCGACGATAGAGAATGGAATCAAAACTCTAGTCAAGATCCTTGTAAGATCTGAGAAGAAGTTACCAACGTTATCCTTTGTACGACCAGCTAAACCACGGATGAAAGCAACACATGCTGCATAACCACTGGCAGCTGATACAAACATCATGAAGATGATAACGACCATCTGTGACAAATAACTCAAGCCAGATTCACCTGCATAATGCTGCAGGTTTGTATTTGTCATAAAACTAATGATGGTGTTAAAAGCAAGATCTGGTGCCATGTTATCAATTCCATTAGGATTGAAGATCGGCAAACTCTGAATACGAAGAATCAGATATCCGACAAGGATCATGAAGGCATTTGTTGCGACCAATGCAATCGCATACTGTTTCCAGTTCATGCCTTTCTTAGGATCTACACCTGTGATCTTGTAAATGAAGCCGTCCACCTTATCAAAGACAGGATCGGCGAAAGTCTTCTTACCTGCTGCAATGTGATACAGATACACACCAACAGGAATGACAAGTATCAAATAGATGATACATGTCAGTAATAATTGCAACATAGTTATATGTCCCCCAATTCATTAAAAACGTTCTGGATGTGTCAATGCATATACGAGATATGCTCCAATGCCAATAGCTGTTAATCCAATCAAAAGCATTTGCTCATTCCTCCTGCTTACTCTTTTGCATCAACTTGTGCTGCACACCACTTCACCAGTAAGACGATCAACGCTGTACTGACAATGAGTGTACCTACCATTAAGATGTCCATCATTTCCTTTGCCTCCTATATGTGCATACATACCAAATGGTATGAGAAACAACTACGTATAAAACCAATCAACCAAACACATTTCCTTATGCCCTCTTCATATGCTTATGCACGTTCTTACGAACAGCATTAAAGCCGAACACAATACCCACAAAGATGATGAAGATCTCCAATCTTCCCATCAACATACCAATCATCTCTATAATCAATGTAGGTGCATTTGTCATCGGATTTGTAATACCGATAGACAAACCAACCGTACCAAGAGATGATGCAAAATCAAACATAGCTTCTGTTAACGAACAATTTGCCGTTACTGTTATCAACAATGATCCAACGATATAGATCAAGAGATAACTAATCAGATATGTAGAAGCTTCTTCCTCTGTTTCCTGATCCAGCGGAACCTTACCAGCAGCCTTCACATAGAACTCTCTTTCAACATAACGAGAAGCTCTGATCTTCTTCATGAAGTTCTTCTTAGCTGTACGTAACAAGATATAGACTCTAGATAACTTCATGCCACCAGCTGTAGAACCAATACCGCCGCCAATGATCATCATCAAGATCAAGACACCGATGGCAAAAGGTGGCCAACTTGCATAACTCATCGTAGAGTAACCTGTTGTAGACAAAGCTGAGATCACATCAAAGGCTGACTTTCTCAAACCTTCCAAGAAACTGATATGCAATCCGTTAGAAAGGGAAACAGCTGTTACAGGAATAAATACCAATAACACTAAGAACATGAATCTGACTTCACTTACCTTGAAGAAAGACTTCACTTTACCCTTTGCTAACAAGATCAATGCAGCAAAGTTCGTTGTACCTATCAACATCAATACGATCGTAATAAACTCGATCGAAAAACTGTTATATTCACCGATACTGTTCAACTTCGTTGAGAACCCGCCGGTAGATAGAGAACACATACTATGGCAGAAACCATCGAACCAGTTCATGCCAGCGATACGATAGGCACCTGCGCCTAATACCAAACAGATGTTATAGATATAGAAGATAGCCTGTGCTGTCTTCTTAATATTCGGCATGATACGATCTGGATGTCCTTCGGCACTGTATAGATTCATGGCATGTTTATTTGAGATAAACATAATCATCATCATGATGAAGCCAAGACCTCCGCAATACTGCATAAAGCTTCGATGGAACAAATAGATCTGCGGTGTTTCGGCTACGTTCATAACAGAAAGCCCTGTTGTGGTCCACCCGCTGACAGCTTCAAACAAAGACTGTACTAGGGTGAGATGCTGACCAAGGTATAACGGCATAGCACCTAGTAATACACCCCAGCCCCATGCAAAGAGAACGATGAAACTGGAACGTCCTACATCCATACGCCAATTACCATGGTAGGAAGATTCTCGCTTGCCGAATTTACATACCAATAGTCCTAACAAGATAGAAAATCCACCTGGTACTAAGAAGGACCATGCATATCCACATTCTGTTGGATACCATGGCAATACGATCAACGGAAACAAGATCATGGCACCGATGAGGATCATCAAGATGCCGTAATTTGACATATCTGCTATCTTTTTTGTCATGCTTAATGCCCGCCGTTCAGTGCCTGTGCTAACTCTTCCTTGCGACCATCAGCTGAGATCAAGATCAAAGTATCATCAGCCAAGATACGTGTATTTCCCTTAGGAATGATCGTGTTCTCTCCACGAAGGACACAACCAATGATCGTTCTTGCGGGCAGCTGGATTTCCTGGACCTGCTTTCCTGTGATCGGTGAAGATGGATAGACATGTACTTCTGTTGTATGTACCTGTCCTTCATGGGCATCTTCTACCTTCTTCATTTCATCAATAATTGCCTGCTGTTCAATGATGTTCGTGACCATTGAAATAGCACATACGACACTATCTACACCCATTTGTTTAAAGAATGGAATCTTCTGAGGATCTGCTGCTAAAGATACTGTCTTTCTTACCCCAAAACGTTTCTTGCACAACTCACTTGCCACAAGATTAACACTGTCATAACAAGTCAATGCAATGGAAATATCACACTCTGAAGCATCTGCTTCATCTAAGATGAACGGCTTTGTAGCATCCCCATGAATCACTTTCAAACCATCGATGTTAGACAACATTAAACAGTCATCGTATGACTCATTGATAGCTGTTACTTTATATCCCCTCTTCAACAAAGACTTTGCCAATGACTTAGCTTTATTTCTGCCACCGATCAAAATAACAGATTTCTTCATGCCATCGCCTCTTTTCTACTCTGTGTCTTAAACTTATCCAAAATACGATCGATCTCTTTTGCAGAGAGTACAGCTGGACAGATCGTATCAATCTCCAGCTCTTTGTACACACACTCTCTTTCTGGATCATAGAGACGTGCAATAACATGCTTTACATGGAAGACATAACGGGCGATCTGTGCTGCCATGATATTGATGTTGTCATTATTTGTAACTACGACAACAGCATCTGCTTTCTCAATATCCGCTTCCTTCAAAGCATTGAAGTCTGTTCCATCTGCTTCTACAGATAGACCACCGAAGGCAGAAGATAACTTACGGAAGGAACTTTTATCTTTATCCATGATCAACACGTTACTACCACCATCTGATAACTCATTTGCTAAATTAGCCCCTAATCTTCCACATCCAATAATGATCGTATAAGCATCTTCTTTTTTTCTATCTAAGAAACTCATGATTACTTTCTCCTTACAACATGCACAAGTCCGTTTGCATCACACTGTGTCTCATACTGCTTTACAGTATGACCAACACCATTTGCATCAAACTTGATCTCTACAGGTGTGATCGGCTCCTTTGGACAATCTTCTTCGGTATAGGCGAACTTCTTATCTCTAGAGAATGTTCCAAAATTATACAAATTCACATTCACTGGTTCACAGGAAGGATCCAAGGCCCATCCTGCTCTGAAGTGACGCATTGCCATAGCATGGTCCTTCTTCATTTCCAGCAAAATACCATATAGGTTATGAGGTTCTGGGGCATGCGGGTAATTCTGCATTGCTTCAATGATCTTCTTTTCCCCTTCCTCATATGCACCAGCTTCTAATAAATCTCTAACTGTCTTCACATAGTCCTCTATGCTGCACTTTTCACTCTTCCGATTTCTGAACATTTCCTTTGCCTCCCGACAGCGGACCTCTGCAGTCCCTTTCTGTTTGCATATATATATTCGTCCAAACACTGTGAGCTTGTTGTGAAGACGTGTGAGTTTGTGTGAGAAAGTTGTGAGAAAAGAAAAAAAAAGCTTCTACATACTATAGAAGTTGTCTAATAGAGAAGAGAGGGGATTTCATCCTATCCTCTCTCATTGAACCGTACGTATGGTTCTCGGATACGGCTCTACATTCATATCGTTCCACACATTTTAAGATAGTATGTAAAGGAATCGGCCAAACCTGATCTATCTCCTTTTCGTATGGCTAGGCCTTTTGGAGATATCGTGTCATTCACGACATCAGCCCCGTTTCTTCTCCTTGTGTTGGTACATTTGAGAATATCTTCCTCACTGTACCTGCACTTACACGCTTTATTAAGTCGCATCAGGCTCCTATAGATTGTCGGTGTCTTCTTCCATTATTTGATGATGATGCATTGTATCTTATGGCGTAACCTCTGTCCGAACTTGTCAAGAAAGCCTTTTATTCCACCAATTCCAAAATAGTTTAGCCATCCTCTAATGATGAAGTGAACCTCAGAAGTTGGACAAAGTAAATGTTTAACTAGGAGGATTCACTTTTCTCATGAAATTAACAGAAAAGCAAAAAATGAAATCTATCAAAAACACAAAGCGGAATTCTCATATGCATCTCTTTCTTTAGAGTATGGTGTTCGTTGTAACAATATAAAATATCTTATACACCTAATTGATAGACACGGTTTTGAAAGTGCAAAACATACCTATCATTACTATTCCAAAAAATTCAAATTGAAGGCAATTAAAGAATCAGATGAACCCCCGCATATCAGTAGAAGTGATTACTATGATTGGATGTCTCACTCCAACAAAGATTGAAAGTATGATGAACAGATGAATCAGAGTTTAAAATAACTAATCAGCTTACGGAAGCTATAGCGGAATATATTGAGTATTACAACACACAATGCATACAAACCAGATTAAAAGGCCTAACTCCTTGCCAAGCAAGAAATCAAGCCTTACATTTTACAACTATACAAATTAGAGATTACGGGCTAATTCATAACCCTGAGAGATCGCACTCTTGATGTTGCCGGACTGCTTGCAGTCACCAAGTGCAGAGAATGGGATACCTGCTTCACGCATCTGTTCCTGCAATGTGTTGTTTGGACGGTAACCCATAGCAAGTACCAATGTGTCCGCATCCTTGATCTCATGTACTTCGCCATCCTTAGAATAACGGATCGTATCTATATCTACAGATTCTACCTTAGCATCACACAAGATCTGTACGCCCTTCTGCATCATTCTCTGAACAAGAAGACTTCTGCCTGGACCACTCTCATTTGCCATGATCTCATGTGCCATTTCGATCAAGATGATCTCACGGTTCCTAGGGAAACGGTCATTCAAGACAGGAGCAAGATAATCAGCTGTTTCACAACCAACAGAACCGCCGCCGATTACAACGATCTTACGTCCCGGGAACTTTCTTCCATAGAGAACATCATCTGCTGTCATGCAGTCTTTAAATGCTGTCATGAAACCTGGAACTACTGGTGTAGAGCCGTTACTCAAGATAACTTCATAACCAGCATACTGATCCTGTATCATATCCAATGTCACTTCTGTATTTAAATGTACTTCGACACCAGCCTGTTCCAACTTATGTGCCTGGTACTTAATGAGCTGTGTCAGATCCTGCTTAGCGATTGGAACTGCCGCAATACGCACAGTACCACCTAATGCATCCTGTTTATCACAAAGTACAACATGATGACCACGCTTAGCCGCAACAAATGCTGCTTCCATACCAGCAGGGCCACCACCGATCACAAGAACATTCTTCTTTGTTTCAGCTTCTGTCAATGTATCCTCATTTTCTGGTTCCAAAGAAGGATTTACTGTACAAGATACGCGCTGACCAAACATAATGCCGTTCAAGCAGCGAAGGCATCCAATACATGGACGGATATCTTCTGTCTTACCAGCCATAGCCTTATTGCAGAACTCTGGTTCACACAGGTTTGCACGACCGATCATACAAATATCTGCTTTTCCATTCGCAATCAGTTCTTCTGCAAGCCATGGTTCTGTGATCCTGCCGACTGTAGCAACCGGAATGGAAACGTGCTTCTTGATCTCAGCAGAAAGAGCACTATGAGAACCCATCTTTGTACCTGGAGCCGGGATAGAGCTGCCGCGCTTGATCGTTGTACCACCGGATACGTGCAGCATATCTACACCTGCTTTTTCCAACTGCTTAGATACATAGATCGCATCATTCAAGTTCAAACCACCATCTGAGTACTCATCACCTGAGATACGTACATCAATGATGAAATCAGATCCGCACATCTTACGTACTTCAGCAATGACTTCCAATGTCAAACGTAAACGTCCATTGATATCACCGCCATACTCATCTGTACGCTTATTGTAAAGCGGAGAAAGGAAACCGCCCAGCAATCCATGGGCATGTGCAGCGTGGATCTCAACACCATCCGCACCAGCTTTCTTAACACGTAATGCAGCTTCACCAAACTGCTTAATGATCGTATGCAGTTCTTCCACTGTAACAGGTCTAGGTGCTTCTTTTGCATAGTAAGGACCAACAAAAGAAGGAGCGATCAAACGTGGTGTACCTGGAATCGGGAATGCCATATATGCTGGATGGAACAACTGCGGCAGAATCTTAGTGCCATAAGCATGCACTGCAGCTGTCAACTTTTCCCAACCTGGAATGAAACTGTCATCCGCAATAGACATATCACCCGGCAGGTATACATATGTAGGCTCAACAGTCGTTACCTCTGTCACGATCAAACCTACACCACCCTTCGCACGGGCAGCATAATGTTCTACAAGTGCATCTGTCACATAACCCTTATCTGCCAAATTAGTAGAAATAGGCGGCATAAATACACGGTTCTTTACAGTTGTCTCACCGATCTGGATCGGAGAGAACAAATTTGGAAATTGATTCATGATTTCTTCCTCCTCATATTTACTTCTTTACTCTAATATGAGTATAAAAAAATTTCGTCTTGCGGATCGTCCGATATCCGTCATTATTTGTCCAATATGTATCCTTCATACAGCAGGAGCAAAGAAAAACAGGACATATTATGCCCTATTCTAGAAACGATCTTTTGTATCTTGTGGTTCTATCACCAAAATGACATGATCTTCTTGGCATATATAACGAAACTCATGTTCCCTCTGCTTATCCCATGTACATAGAACCGCATCCCCTTTTCGTTCTATGAGCAAATCTTTAGAACGATAGAGACACTGCTTATGATTGTCTAATTGAAAAGCATCATTGATCAATTCCTTCTGCTCGTCACTAAAATCCATGGTGCGTGTCTCATTCTCTGTATACGGTATCAGATTCTGCAAGAAACGTTTCCGATATATACTTGGCGCAACTCCATATAACTCCTTAAAGATCTGTGTATATGCTTTGGAGTTCGGCATACCACACTTTGCAGATATCTCTTCGATAGAAACTTTGCATTCTAAAAGATCTTCCAAAGACTCACGCACACGGACATAGGACAGGTATTTAACAAAAGGCAATCCTGTAAAACGTGCAAACAATCGTGAGGTATAACTATTGCTGAAAGAAAGTGTTTTCGCAATATCTACCAGATGGATATCTTCTTGGTAGTGTTGATCGATATAACGGATTGCTTTGATATAGTTCTCATGATGAACGGATGCTACAGGAAGCTTTTCAAAAGAATGACTTTGTTCCTGTTTTGTAATAAGGAGTATACGCATCATGATCTCATTCAGTTCAAAGAGATCTGTGCCTTCATTCAGATCCCCTCTCAACAAGACTACTACTAACTTACGTAATTCCTCTTTTAGCAAATAAAACAATTGGGTATTGTTCTCTGCATTGCATATCGTTGTATGGAAAATATGTTCATACAAGCCAAGAAGTGTATCCGGCATACGGTCAAAGTCGATATGCAGGATCAAGATCACACTATCTGGATCTAGCTTCTTTAGGATATGGATCTCATTAGGTGCGATCACGACGAGTTCTTGTTCATGGATCACTTGGGAGATATGTTCTGTAAGCACTTCATAATTTCCCTTTAATACAAAAGATATCTCCAAACTTGTTTGTCTAGAGAATACTTTGCGGTCAAAACTATTCATGCTAAGGCTTAGCGGATGATTGTATTTCTGTCCTGAGAAATCATAGTAATAATTCATGTTTTGCATATCTATACCTCTGTCTAAAAGAGCAGTCCTGTTTGCACAAGACTGCTTTTATGATGCTTATTCATCCGCAAAACGGTATCCTACACCAATCTCTGTTCGTATATACCTTGGTTTTGCTGGTACTGGTTCTATCTTACGGCGAAGAGAAGCCATCAAGGCACGTAATGCTTGGGTATCACTGCCATATCCTACGCCATAGATCTCATTGATGATGTACTGTGTTGTCAAAACTTTACCGCCGTTTTTAAATAATAGTGCTAGAAGTTTAAACTCCAATGGTGTTAAATGTACACTTTCATCTCCACGCATGACGATATGCTTATTCAGATCTAGACTTAGATCTCCTACTTTCAATATCGGCTGTTCCTCTACTCTTCTTGTATTATGCAAATGTCGTAAAGATACACGAATACGTGCCAATAGCTCATTTGCGGAGAAAGGTTTTGTCAGATAATCATCGGCACCCGCATCCAAAATAGCTACCTTTTCTTTATCTTGATCACGTGCAGATACAACAATGATTGGGATCTGTGACCATTCTCTGACCTTAGATATCACTTCCATACCGTCATAATCCGGCAGACCTAGGTCTAATAGCATGAGATCGATCTTTTCAGATACAAGTAGGGATAAAGCATTCTGGGCCGTACCTGCTGTAAAATAACGAAATCCTTCCTGTTTCAATGCATAGGCAATAAAATTACGAATCTGTGCATCGTCCTCTACGACCAGAATACTAATTTCTTGATTGATCATTGTGTGTCACCTCCGGAAATATAATAGTAAACTCCGCACCGCCTTCAGCACGATTACGAGCACGGATCGTACCGCCATGAGCTTGTACAATAGACTGACAGATCGTCAGACCCAATCCAATACCCCTGGACGCATCCGCACTCTTACCGCGGGTAGTATAGAACATTTCAAATACATTCTTCAAATCCTTCTCATTAATACCACACCCATGGTCATATACCGAGATACGTACTTCTTTCTCATCTTTCTCCACACGAATACCGATCTCTTCCGATTTTGGTGTATGCTTAACGGCATTATCCAGCAGATTGACAAGTACCTGTGTCATCAACGTAGCATCCATCTGTAAAAAGATGACTTCATCCGGCATATCAATCTCAATATTACGATCTGGAAAACGTTTCTCGATCATCATCACAGCAGCAGATAGCACCTCTTCCAAGACTTCCATATTCTTATTTAAATTCAAATGCCCATCCTGCAGTTTCGTCAAATTCAAGATGTTTTCTACTAATGAATGCAACCAATCCGCATCTGTATAGATATTCTCAGCGATCTGGTAACAAGGGTCATCTTTTTTGAGATAACTCATCAACATCTCACCACTTCCCATGATACCAGCCAACGGTGTTCTTAGATCATGAGAGATTGCTCTTAACAAGTTGCCGCGATATCTTTCCTGTTCTGTTTGTTCCTTGCTCTTCACCTGATCATGAAGACTGATCATACGTTCAAAGGCAAGGGAAGAACTCTCAATCATGGAATACAGTAAACGTAACTTGGCATCTGGAAAAGCATCCGCTTTCACAATCGGTATCTGCAATACTGCCAAGAAATTTGATTTATCGGTGATCTTGTAACTGTAGTATTTTCCATCTTCTACAAAGTCTTTCCCAGCACGGATAAACTTATCTGCCATCTCTGATTTAGAGACTTTCATATCTTCAAAGTGTTCATAGTCCCCTTGGGAAAAAATACACTGATCCACTTCCTCTTCTTCATCATAGACAAGAATAGCCGCATGACATTTCATAACTTCATGGATCGTATTTACAGTAACAGCAGCGATACCCTGCATATCCTTTGCCTTTACCAAAAGATTCGTCATCTTATATAACGCATTGGTTGCAGCTTCCTTCTCCTTTGCTTCATGCTCTCCTTCTTTGACCTGAGCTGTCAATGTACTTGTCATGACCGCAATAACAGACATGATAACAAAAGTGATCAAGTATGTAGGATCATTGACTTTCAAAGTCATGATCGGTTCTGTAAAGAAGAAATTGAATAAGAGAACGGAACAGATCGTACATACAATGCCGTATACATAGCCGTCTGTAAACCGTGCAATCAATAATGCACTGAAGATATAGATGATAACGATATTGGAATCATGCAGACCACAATGTTGAAAGAAGATACCGATCAAGGTAGCTGCAATCATGAAGAAGATCGTGATCAAAGAGTCTTTTATCACTTGTTTTGTTTTATCCTTCATTTACGTTCCTCCAACTCCTGTTTTGCTAACATAACATAAGCTTGCGCATTATGATCGATATCAGCCATTTCTGCCTCTGTCAGCTTTCTGACAACTTTTGCCGGTACTCCCATCAAAAGTACCCCTTCTTTATATTCTTTGTTTTCCGATACCAATGCACCTGCCGCAAGGATCGTATGATCATGGATCACAGCACCGTTCATGATGATCGCTCCCATGCCAACTAATACATGTGAACCGATCTTACAGCCATGCAGGATCGCATTATGTCCCACAGTGACATCATCACCAACCTGCACAACATACCCTTTCCCGCTATGTACCGTACAATTATCTTGTATATTCACTCTCTTACCAAATGTCAAGCTTCCACTATCGCCTCTTAGTACAGCGTTATACCACACGCTGCAATCGTCACCAAAATGAATATCACCGACAAGCTTTGCCCCATCTGCTATATAAACCATAACAATACCTCTCAATAAAAAACGGTCCCAAAGACCGTTTACTTTGCTGTATCCTCTGGAAGATAGAAAATCTGCTCTCCTTCTTTAGAAAGATTGTAATTGCTACGTGCATAGCTTTCTACATAGTCAGGATCTTGCAGCTTAGCCTTCTGCTCTGTCAGCTTCTGATTCTCTTCCTGTACTTCAGTATACTTTGCCTGAATATCTGCTAATTCCTTCTTTAAACGCACAGTAGTCAAACCTTCTTTGACTAAAGCAAATAATAAGTATGCAGACACACAGACCAAGACAGCACAAACCAACTTAGCGATCGGTGCCATCTTTTTCTTTGTCTTTGTTTTTGGTTTCTTCTTTATCGTTGCCATATATTACCTACAATTGCGTTATATCACAGTGTGTCCGTTCCTTCAAGTTCCTGTTCAATCCTTGTCTCAGAAACGATCTCATACATTTCAGAAGAATCCTTCTTTTTCTTAGGTTCTTGAACAGAAAGAACTCTTACTTCCAATTTACGATAACCAAATGTAATAGAGATGATATCGCCAACATTTACTTCTTTAGAAGGCTTTACCTGTCTTCCATTGATCTCTACACGCTGATTTGCTGCAAGTTCATTTGCAACAGTTCTTCTCTTTAAAATACGAGAAGCCTTCAAGTATTTATCTATTCTCATTTCAAAGCCTCCATTCCTTTCTCTATCACCTCGATCGTCATAGCCAACATATCCTTTGTCTTAGGTAAAGATACAATAATCGTATTATTCGCATAACGAAGACGTATATCTTTTGAGATCTCAGTAAAGATCTCAAAGAGTTTAACACCATTGACTTGTTGTGAGAACAATGGTGAGAACGTTACCTCAGCCTGTCCCTTTACTTCACGATAAGACTGTACATGCGTATCATTCAACAAAATATCCAGTTTCTTCTTATCAAAGAGAGCTTTCACTGCCTTTGGTAATCGTCCATATTGGTCAACGACATCATGGTAATAGTCTTGTAATTCTGTCATGCTTTGCAAAGCATCGATCTGTTGATAGAGATCTAGTTTATCAAAATCATCTGGTGTAAATTTCTTAGGAATATAAGCAGATGCCGAAACATTTGCTTTCTTTAATTCCTTCTTTTCTGGTTTCTTTCCTTCCTGCTTTTCACGGATGGATTCTTCCAGCATCTCGATATACATATCAATACCTACAGTATCAATAAAACCAGATTGATTAGGTCCTAACAGATCACCTGCTCCACGGATCGTAAGGTCTCGCATAGCAATCTTATAACCAGATCCAAGGGAAGCAAACTCTTTGACTGCCTGCAGTCTCTTCGCTGCTGTTTCAGATAACTGTTTACGCGGTGGCACAAGCAGATACGCATATGCTACACGGTTGGAACGACCAACTCTGCCTTTGATCTGGTAGATCTGTGCTAGACCGAAATCCTGTGCATTCTCAATCAAGATCGTATTGGCATTTGGTACATCGATACCATTCTCTACGATCGTTGTACATACAAGAACATCCAATTCATGTGCATTGAACTGCATCATTGTCTCTTCGATCGCATCACGATCCATCTGTCCATGGACAACTCCTATTCTGGCATTTGGTATGGAATGCCGTAATGTACGGGCAATGTTGTAGATCTGCTGAATATTGTTATAAAGATAGAATACCTGACCATCACGTGCCAATTCCTTTTCTATCGCTTCTACAACAAGACCTTGGTTCTTTTCTACTACATATGTCTGTACACTGTAGCGATTATTCGGCGGTGTTTCTAATTGTGATAACTGACGGATACCAATCAAGCTCATCTGCAATGTTCGTGGGATAGGTGTGGCACTCAAAGTCAGAACATCAATGTTATTCTTCATCTCTTTGATCTTCTCTTTATGTTCTACACCAAATCTTTGTTCCTCATCTATGATTAACAAACCCAGTTTTTTGAACTCTACATCCTTTGATAAGATCCTATGCGTTCCGATCAAGATATCCACTTTCCCTTCCGCAACGGCTTTTAAAGTATCTTTTACCTGTGCTGGTGTACAGAAACGATCCAACACACGTACTTCTACAGGAAAGCCTGTATATCGTTTTATGAACGTTTGGAAATGCTGCTCTGCCAAGATCGTTGTTGGACATAGTACAGCTGTCTGATACCCATCTGATACAGCTTTAAAGCTTGCTCTAACTGCGATCTCTGTTTTACCAAAACCAACATCACCGCATACCAAACGATCCATAGGCTTATCACTTTCCATATCTCGTTTGATATCCTCTACAGCCGTGGCTTGATCTGGTGTAAGTTCATAAGGGAAAGCATTATTAAACTTCACTGTCATCTCATTATCCGGTGAGAAAGCATGACCGATATGCTGTTCTCTATTTGCATACAAGGCAATCAACCTCTCGGCGATACGGTCTACATTCTCCTGTAGCTTAGCCTTTGTCTTTTCCCAATCCCCTGAACCAAGTTTATTCAATTTAGGAATCACGCCTTCTCTAGATACAAACTTACGTACAAGTTTGAACTGTTCCAAAGGTACTAAGAGTTCTGCATTACCACGATAAATGATCTTCAGGAAATCTTTTTTAATATTATTGATCGTACGTGTTTCGATACCGAGATACTGACCCACACCATATTGGGCATGTACTACATAGTCCCCAGGTTCTAGATCATCATAACTGTGGATCACTTCCGCATTTCTAAACTTCTTCTCAAATCTGCCGGCATGATGACGAATCTCAAACAGATCATGACTTGTATAGACACACAGATCTTGTTTTCTTAAGCAGAAACCATCTGGCAGTTCTCCTGTAAAGAAGGAGAAACCTTCTGGTACAGGGCCGCTTTCTTTAAGTTTATGGTAAGAGATGCCCATTTGTTTCAGTACATCCTTAACCCTATCTGCTTCCTTCTCATTCAAGATAATGACATTGCGACCAGGTCGGTCCATGATCTTGATCTTGATTTCTAGCGGTTCATTTGGAATATGTACTTCTTCAATTCCAGAACGTTCCGCTTCCATAGGATCACTTACTAATCTTTGTGAAATAGGTGATACACGATCAAATTCATGCCAAACTGCATACTTGGGAAGCATCTTTCCTTCTTGTACCATCTCCTGAATATAGGAAACTGTTTCCTCCTGCATATGCTTGATCGAAGTACGTACGGCTTGTTCATCACTGATAATGATCAACGGATGATCCATGTAATCTGCTATGCTTGCTGTATGATCAAGAAAGGCCATGTATGGATACAATCTAGCTTCTCTAATATGATGTGCGATCGCATCTAAGTCATTCTCAATCTCACCTGTTAGTAAGACATCATCTTTTTCTTTTAAGAGAACTTCAGCTTTCTGACGGATCTCTTCTGCTTGTTCTTCATTAAACAAAATATCACCAGCTGGTACGATCCTCACCTCATCGATCGTACTTACTGTTTTCTGTGACAGTACATCAAAGAAACGAATCGAATCTATTTCATTATCAAAGAATTCAATACGAATAGGCTGTTCGTAGTTAATAGAAAATACATCTATGATACCGCCTCTTGCAGCAAAGGATAATGGTTGATCGATATGAGCAGTCTCATGATATCCACCAGCTCGCAATTTTCTTTTTAATTCTTCCGGTTCTTGTATATCACCTATCTTAAGTACCATACAGCTATTCTGAAAGTCTTCCGGAAGCGGCAGTTCTCTTAAGAAACCAGAAGGACATGTGATCACGATCTGGTTAGGGTTTTCCAAAAGAGAAGCAAGTGCATCTACTTTACCAGCTGTCATCTCTGGTGAAGAAGCGATGGCTTCTACACGAAGGGATTCATCTGCCCCAAAGAGAACACATTCTTCTTCAGACAACAAAGAAGAAACACGTTCATAGAGTCTTTGGGCATGATAGAGATTCTGTTTTACGACTAAGATACCTCTTGGTCTTTCTTGATATGAAGCAGCTAATACAAGTGCTTCTTGGATCAAGGAAGAAAAAGGCAGGACCCCTCTTTGTGCAGTTAACTGTTTCACCGCCTCGTTTGAAGATAATTCTTTTTGAAGCCATTCCGGCATACCTGAATGCATAGTCCCACCTCCGCTTCTGTCTATTTTAGCACAATGGATTCCCCATCATGACATAATGACCGCTATACAGTTGGGATACCATACTTCTCGATCATATATTCTAAGTCTTTATCTCCTCTTCCAGATAGATTGATCAAGATCGTTCCAGTTTCCATCTTCTTTGCTAACTTCATTGCATAAGCTGCTGCATGTGCACTTTCGATAGCTGGAATGATTCCTTCCAATCTTGACATTGTATAGAACGCATCTACTGTTTCCTCATCCCCGATCACATCGTATTTTACTCTGCCGATATCATGCAGGAATGCATGTTCTGGTCCTGAGGATGGATAATCTAAACCACTAGCCACGGAATAAACAGGAGCAGGATCGCCGTTTTTGTCTTTCAGCATAATACTCTTAAAACCATGCATGATACCTTCTTCTCCATATTGCAGACTAGCCGCATGATCTCCCATTGCTGTACCTCTTCCTAATGGTTCTATACCGTACAATTCCGTAGGATCATTTAAGAAACCAGAGAAGATTCCTAAGGCATTTGACCCTCCTCCTACACATGCTGCAACAGCATCAGGTACAGTGCCCGTCATCTCTATAAACTGTTTTCGTGCTTCTATACCAATGATACTTTGGAAGTCACGTACCATCATTGGGAAAGGATGTGGCCCCACAACAGAACCAATACAATAGATGGCATCTTTGTATTCTTTGTTATAAGCCTCAAAGGCAGCATCTACTACTTCTTTCAAAGTACAAAGACCTTGCTTTACTTCAATCACATTTGCACCTAATATCTGCATTCTTTGTACATTTGGTGTCTGCTTTGCAATATCTACGGATCCCATATAGATATCGCATTCCAATCCAAAGTAAGCTGCTGCTGTTGCTAGAGCAACGCCATGCTGTCCTGCTCCTGTTTCTGCAATCACTTTCTTCTTACCCATATATTTTGCTAACAGTGCTTCACCCATGCAATGATTCAACTTATGGGCACCTGTATGATTCAAATCTTCTCTTTTTGCATACAGCTTTACATCTGTTCCAAGGGCCTTACTTAGTCTTCTTAGATATGTGATAGGAGTTGGTCTGCCTTGAAATTCTTTACGAATATGCATGAGTTCATTTATAAAGCATTCTGATGTACGAAGAGTCTGATAGGCTTCATTGATCTCCTGCATTGCTTCCTGTAATTCAGGTGAGATATAGCAACCTCCGTATTTGCCGAAGTAACCATTATGATCTGGGTAGTTATCAAAGTATGTATCAAAATCAACATGTCCGTATTTCATTGTATTTTCCTCCTTTACATGTACTTTTGTCTTTGTGTGTCTATTTAACGGCGGTCAATGCCGCCATAGTTTCACTGCCCTCATTCCATATCCTCCTTTGCAGGAAACAAAAAAAGTCCCTGACAGAATAAAACTTCTATCAAGGACGAATAGACTACTACCCGCGGTGCCACCTTGTTTCATGGTATAGACCACGCTCTTTAAGGATACCAACATATCCCTGACAACTGACGTATGTCTTCACGTTGCAGAATACTCCGGCATATACCGTTTGACTGCACCCTCAGCGGTCCATTTAGCAGCTTGTTTCTAACCTGTTTCTCATCATCACAGACTCTCTGTATAGGCATCACTACTGTTATCTCCGCCTCATCGGTTTAATTGCATGTACTATACCATTGCCCAAATACACCGTCAATGCATTTTAACCCTTCTTCAACAAACCTTGTTCCCCTGTTTTTACAAGCAGATTGTCATGGAAAAATCCAGCTGGTGTATCCTCACTCTGTATTATTTTTTTATGACAAAGATCAGCATAATACATATCCCATGTATCCCCTGTACTATTCTCCTGTAACAAGACCATCAAACCATCCGGTCTGATCGACTGTATTTTGTAATCCCCATTTACAGGTGTCCAGTACTGCTTATCTTCACCCGTTGTTACATCACACTGCATGATCAAACCGTTTCTATTCCAATATGCATACTTACCAATCAAGTGACTTAATGTTTGAACATTTTCTTTCTTTACTTCAATTTTGTTTTCACTGACGGTAACAAGATCTGTTTGATAGATACCTCCTGTATCTGATACAGCTTGGGCATAGACCGTACCCTCGTAACTTCCAAGATAGTACAATGCCGTAGATTCTTCTGTTTCCAACTGTTTTACTTGCTTGTCACCCAAGGAGATCACATAGTTCTTATATGTATTGCTTGTTCCTGTAAGTGCTCCATCTTCATCTACTGCCATACCGTTGCATGTCATATACAGCTTATCTCCTTCTATCACAGCAGATACAATGATATCCTGC
This sequence comes from uncultured Bulleidia sp., assembly GCA_963556805.1. Lineage (GTDB taxonomy): Bacteria > Bacillota_I > Bacilli_A > Erysipelotrichales > Erysipelotrichaceae > Bulleidia. The sequence continues at coordinate 72,016 of CAUWCC010000001.1, forward strand.
GGTAGCTGCATCAATTCCTTACGATCACTGCCATCTACTTTTGCTGTACATAGAACATTCTCTAATGTACTTGTATTCTCATAGAATAAATACAACTGATCACCTGCATACAACGGCGGAATGCTCATTCGTTTATCTTCATATGCAGTCAAGGCAAGAGAAGGACATGTCGGGTCTGTATGTTCACAATTCGGCAGATTGCACAATGGTACATCCATGTCTGATCCTCCATCATAGTAATAGACTTGGTTTCCTTGCTGCCCTGATACTAAGTGATAAATACCTTCCTTTGATTCACCATTGAATCCAAATATTGCTGTACCGCCTTCCGCAGTACCAGCAGGTGCGGCGCATCCGCACAATAGAATACATATCATCCAGATTGCTTTACGCATACATGACCATCCTTTCTCTGTTTATATTTATATAGTATGAAACTTATACCAACGACCAAAATCCACCATATAGGAGCTTTATATGGATACATGAAGAATAAGACACATGACATTGGTGTTATGTGTTTTAAGTACAAGATAAGATCTGCTGTACATACAGCTGTCACCACCAGCATGGTCTGTAGTGAAGCCTTGGTATGTGAGAACAGTTTGTCCACCCATGCAGTAAATAGATACATAACAAGTATTTGTGATAAGGATTGTAAAACCAACCAAACACCTATAGAGAGCGGGATATTACAGTTTAGTTCTTGTATATCTCTTATTGATGCGGATAGGTCTAGCTGTGGGTAGAGGTGGAATGCAAAACCTAAGATGATCACATCTATACTCAGCAAACATATCGTCATCAGCAAGAATACAGCAGTTCTTTTCTGACGGCTTATCTTTCTGCCTCTTATCGTCATCTTCTGTATGATCTCCATACCTGTATCTTGTTCTTTACTATAGGACTGCCAGCATAGGTATACCGCCAGTAAAATACATACCATGCCATATACTGCATATACTGAATCTTGTTGAAAGAAGATCCGTGTTTCATCTTCTTTTAATACTCTTCTAGAAGTATCCATATGCAAAGCATCCATACGCATGCAGTATGTCTCAAATGCTGGTTCTGCATTTAATTCTTTTGCTAACTCTGCTGCTTCCAACTCATCTGCCTTTTCCATCTGCATCTGGATACTCTCAAATCGTTCTTGTTCTGCTTGTATCTTCTGATATACATCTGTTGTCGGCTTATCACCAATCGTATCGATATAATATGCTATAACTCTATCTTCTGCATTCGATAAGGACCTAATACCAGATAAATACCATGCCATACCTAGGCATAGACAAATACCTAGGATTGCTCCTCCTGCTCGTATCCATGTTTTCTCTATTTCATAGAAACGAAGTGTATGAGGTTCTTGTGCATGTTTCCTAAATCTTCTTTTTTTTACAACATGATATGGTCTTTTACTTGCTTGGTATCCCAAGAATACGATCATACCCGCAATACCAAACAGGAATGTATACAAAGTCACATATGATACAGCATGTCCAAATACAGATACATATGTCACATTCGACATATGCATCTCTGGTGCTGCTAATCCCGGAAGGGATAGAAAGTTAAATATACCAGCGGGATTTGCTTTCCATGGACCTTGTATCGAGCTTATAAAAAAGATAAGAGATAATATACACCCTGTGATCATAGTACTCTTCAGCAAGAATACGGTTCCAAAGAACACCATGCATACCAAGGTGTAAAACAAGATCCTCAGCAGTGTTCCTACACACAGGAACATACCGATCGACATGACATACGGCATTCTTCGGTATAGCAAAACACTTTGGATCGGTGCCGTAAGATCTGCCATCCCATAGCACTTAGACATTGCAATAATCTTTCCTACGGTCCCAATGATTGTAAATAAAGCAATTGGTACCACAACGGATAACAGCTTTGAAAGATAGTTCCTAATACCGCCATGATACATTGTCTTTTCATACTCCAATGCCCCAGATACGCGTTCTTTATCAACCTGTATATAGATACAATAGATTCCTAACAAGAACACACAAAGATCTGTAAATGGCTCTGTCATAACTTGCTCTATACCATAAGAACCTATCGATCGATTTCCCGCTGTCAGATCTTTTCCTAGATATGCTTTTCTTGTTTTTTCTTCTGCTTCTTTGGCAAAAGTTCCTTTCTCAAAGATAGAGATATGGGAAGATACTGGTTCTTTAATAGATGTCAGATATGCATCATAATTCACTAAAGCATCCTGTTCATTTTGCACTCTTTGTACTGTATATGCATCATACTGTTCTATATCAGAGGCACCGTTTTGCAAAGCTCTATAATCTTCCGGTACCACTCTGCTTGTTCTATTCCAAGCAGAGAACAACAATCCCAGCATAACCAGCAAGATCGTATATACGATCAAACTTCTCTTATTCGCTGTTGTCTTCTTGATGTCGTACCAAAGCATGTTCCCCCCCTGAATAGGCAGAAATATACATCAGAGATTACAGGCGGCACTTCTCTGCCTGGGTAAATGCCCTTCTCATCGACCAACCTTGCCATGAGCCTGTCTCCTTCATAGAACACTGAACTGATCATTGATCTACAAACATCTGAATGATATACATCCTGTGTGATAGGCAGTGTCTTAATATGGTGTTGTAAAGGCTGCAGTACTTCTGTTCTAGACCCCTGCAGCACGATCCTTCCTTTCTTTAGAAAAATAAACTGATTTGCAATAAACTCTACATCACTCACAACATGTGTTGCTATCAAAACGATCTTATCTTTAGCAAGACCTGCAATCATGTTCTGCATTTCCATTCTTTTCATAGGATCTAATCCTGCTGTCGGCTCATCCAATATCAATAACTCTGGATCATCTAACATAGCTCCCGCCAGCATAGCTCTTTGTTTCATACCTCCTGAAAAAGAGCCTATCTTATCCTGCAATTCATCCTCCAGCTGTACCTCCTTTGCCAGCATTTTTGTACGAAGAACAATATCTTTCTTCTTCATACCTTTCAGTCTGCCTAGATAGTACAACTGTTCCTCCAAAGTAAAGTCATCATACAAACACTGCTTCTGTGGCATATAGCCTACTTTCTTTAGATATTTTCTGTTATTGTGAATATCTCTGCCATTACATGTCACTACGCCGTCAGATGGTTCGATCAATGATGCAAGAATATTCATCAATGTAGATTTACCTGCACCATTAGGCCCAAGTAAAGCATAGATACCATGATCCAACACCAAATCCAATGGTTTTAGTGCTTGATTGTCTCCATAATTCTTACAAAGATCATGCATTACCAGCTTCATATGCATCCACCTGTTCCTGCAAAGCTGCTATCACATCCGTAATACCAGCTTCCTGCAGACGACCTTCCAAAACATCTATCTTCTGCATATATTCCTCTGTAGAAGGAATATTCTCTGTTTTGATCGTACATGCAAGACATGCATGGATATCCATATCATCCCCAGTTTCAGAAACAATGCGTTCCAGTTTAGAAAGATCGGAATTCAGATCCTCTAAATCAAAGACAGCTGGGTAGATATTTGTCTCGTGTACATCTGATTCTTTTTCCTTATTAATATAGAATTGTAATTTACCCTCAGGTTCCTGCTCAGATGATTCTGTCAGATAGTTATTACCCAATGGCTGCCATGTACCAAACCTTGTATGACTATCATCTACGATTTTACCTGATGCATTTCTTACTGGTTCTATTCCATATTGCAGTAGTTCCGAACACTTTGTATCTGTTAGAAGAATATGCATCAAACGATATGCATCTTCTTTCTGGTCACTGTCCTCTAAAATGGAAAATCCACTTTCATAACAATATTCATCATGGCCAGCTTTAAACTGCTTTCTTCCATACACATCTATGTCTTTTCCATCGTCGTATGCCATTGTTGTTGTAATAGCAAACTTCATCTGTGAAGCAGCTCTCTCATATGCAGCAGGATCCATTCCCAGTCCGGTCATACCAGATATTCTCATATCCGATGCCAGCGCAATCGTCTCACGTAAAGCAGGTTCTGCATATGGATCTACTACCTGCCCATCTGCTTTTCTAATATATAAAAATGTATTTGGAATATTCTGGTAGTTGTCACTGACAACAGAAGTAAAGTCAATTCGGTCTGTTAGGATAAGATCATCCCTCATCGCAAAGTGATCATGACTATATTTCAAAAGACTTCTTGGATCATGTACTACTGATTGCAGCTCTGCAGCATGTTGAGCATAGTACTGCTCATCCACATACACTAGAGGTGTTACCAGCGGATAAATAATCTTAGGAAAATACATTAACTTACCATGAATACGTAATGTATTTAATCTTTCTTCTGTGTAGTATGTGTTTAAATCCTCCTCCCACAGATCATCCAAAGGAAAAAACTCGGATACAGCATATTGTGAGAAAGGAACGATGTCTGCATCTGGATCTGTTACTTTAATAGTATTGATCATATTCTTTTCTTCACTCGGCTTATCCGCTTCTGCATATAGCTTCAATGTTAGATGCAGACCACTCTCCATTTCCTGCAATCTATCGTTTACAGCATCTAAGATCGGACTCTCTACAGCCGTATATAAACTTGTATCTTCTATCTTCAACCACCGTGCATTGTATTCTGATAGATAAACAACAATATCTTCTGCTTGTTTCTCTTCCGAAGCAATTGGTCCGCATCCTGTCAGCACACTTATTGCTAACAAACATTTCCAATATTTCTTCATAATTCCCCCAATTATTATTTAGTCAAAAGAGGGGATATTCCCCCTCTCTTATGCTAATACAATTTCTCAATTGTTCCGTAACGCTCTCCATCAAGAAAATACGTCATCTGTCCCTTATAACTTACACAATCCGAATTTCTCGCATACAAAAATGTGTTTACATACACACCATGTTTATCAACAGTATCTGTCTTGTATTCTTTCTTTCCATGTGCATTCTGGAAATCATATCTGCATACAATCTTCATGTCGTGAAGATACGGACGATTATCCAATTCAAACTTTCCATATGTTGGATATAAAGTAATAGTAGGAGTTAAAGCTTTAACTGGTGTTGTATAAATCGCAGATGCAAAACCTATAGCCGCAATCGCACAAACAAAAGACTTTTTCATAATTATATCTTCCTTCCTTTTTTTGCTTAGTTATTCTTTTTTCATGTGCGTATATCACACAAAATACCACGGAATCATTATCTATCCCTCTAAGATACTTCTTTTCTACCTTCATAATATATGCGGAGAACATTTTTTGAAGTCTTTTTTTTCAACTCTTTTTATGAAATAATAGTAGAAGTTGGAAAAAAATATATACCTATTATCATGGACACACAAATAACTTGAACTACTTTGCTTGCTTTCTCCGAATCAAGATCACTGGTATCGTTACTATGGTCAAAACCACAAGCAGTTGCACAGGATGTGAAAAAGTATCATATCTATACAAAATACCAGGACCGATCGGAATAAACACCGAAAGAACAGATACTATGATCATTACCAGTGAAGCAGATATACGATCAGTATGCTTTACAAGTACCGTACACAATTGCAATAAGCAATACAAGTACATCAATCTCACGATCATCTGCAACAGCATATAACACCAAACAGGCACATCCAAACATAAACCTAATGCATCTGCAGCAGATACCCCCGTCAAAGAAACTTCATTAATTTTCATAATCTTCAGAATACGTATCCCATATACAACTAGATACAATATCAGACTATACAACATCACATGAGTAAACTTACCATCTAGCGTCTTCCTCTCCCCAGTGGCAGAAGAAAACAACATTCGATGCATGCCATTGTCATATATATCTGCGACCATCACAACTCCTAATAATAACGACGGTATCAAAACAAGCAATTGCTCTGCCAGCCCTCCTACTGATCCATTTCTATTCATCACAAGATCTAGACCCGGTTCCACAAAGTAGTAATCAGCTCCAGCATTCATATTTCCCTGCATTTCTTCCAGAACTTTAGTCAATGCAGGTACAGTGTTTGCTTTCTGGTGTAATGCATCCATTTGAATAAATTGTTCTTCGGTAAATTGCTGTCCTTGAGATAAAGCAGTAAGCTGTTCCTGAAACTCTTCTGAAGCATTCACAGCTTCTTGAAGATCTTGTTGGACATTGGCAATACTATCTTCTGTCAATGCACCAAAGTATGTACTTCTGGTATCCCTCAGAATTTGTTCATCAGATGTAATGACAGATTTATAACGAACAGCATTGATACCGCAAAACAATGCAATGATGCACAATATCAACAATCCTTTGTTTTTAAATATCAGCTCCCTAAAATTAAATGCCCATAAAGACTGCTGTTTCCATGTTTTCTTGACACCGCTTGTTTGTCTTAAAACTATATTTTTATCATACAAACAGAGCATACCTCCAAGCAAGAGCATAGTACCTATATATATAAGGGTAGAAAACAAAGAATTGTTTGTTATCACATTCCCGGCAACCAAAGATAGACCAGTTGTCAAAGAAGGTGCTGTCATCATTGTCCATATATTTAAATCCACAAATATCGCAAATGGACTCATACTGGAAATAAATGAAGCACATAGATACTCTATGATCATAAATAGCGTACAGATAAATATGGCTGTGCCCGCATTATGAAGCAGGATGAGCAACAGTCCAAATAGTGCGAGCAAGAATAAAATTGCACCTGTTCTCATAACTATAAGAACACCCCAGTATGATGAAACCGTGTAATAGGTATCCAACTGCATATATCCTGGTATGTATTGGATCGGTGTAGAGACATCGATTCCACTGATCTTCAAAACAGCATTTCCAAATAAATATACAAGAAATGATAATGTTATTGCCGTCGTGATGAGTACTGCTGTCTTGGCAATAATACGATGTATGGCTGATGTTTTTGTTGCATCATACAACCTCATCGTATGTGAAAGCCGATCTTCTTCTACTAATACATGGAGAATGAACATTCCTATAACTAAGATCATGCCCATAGGAATACAGGATATTTGAAATATTTGTATGATCACATCGGAATTAACAGCCGAAGGACTATAAGAGAGAAGTTTCTCTGCTACCCCTATCTGTTTGGAAAAGAATTCTTTATCTTTGCTTTCCTCAAAAAGCACAGATTCTTGCTTGCTTTCTATATTCTCTTTTTCCGATAAGATATCTTGATATGCTTGGGATGGATACATAAGCATATTACGTAATGGAACATCCGTAATAGTTTGTGCTTTCATCTCAATATCTTCTGGATCTGTATAATTCCATTGCGTTGTCTGTTCTACTGCTTTGGAATACCCGGAATTGTACGAATTAAAAATAATATTTCCCCCAAGTATGCAAATTATACTTAAGAAAAAAACGATCAAGATACACATTCCTCGACTATGAAATAATCTTTTGTATTCTGCTATGAACATAATTATCCCAATCTATCCAGATATACATCATCCAGTACAGTTGGAACAGATATTCCAATATCCATATCACTAATAAACCTAGTCATTACAGTACCATTGATATATTGTCTGTTAACAAGTTTCATTCTAGGATCTAATGCTTTAAGTCCTTCTGGATCTTTATCACTAATCCTGACATGCGTTTCCTGCAATAATGATTTTTGATCATTCACAGCAATAATTTTTCCTTTTTTGAGCATGATGATCTGATCTGCAATCATTTCTACATCTGATATAACATGTGTAGCAAGAATAATGATCTTGCCTTCTGCTGCTTCGGCAATGATCTGTCTTAGATGCATACGTTCCACTGGATCCAGACCTGCCGTCGGTTCATCCAATAATAAAATATCCGGGTCATTTAACAAAGCTTGTCCTATCAGCATCCTTTGTCTCATTCCCCCAGAAAGAGCAGATACCTTGCGCTTCCTTACACTTGTTAAATGCAACTCTTGAAGCAGCTGTTTTACTTTATATTTAGGATCTTGAATCTTTTTCATACTTGCCATATAGTACAGAAAAGATTCTGTGTTCATATCCAAGTTCAATGATTGTTGCTGAGGCATAACACCAAGAACATTCCGATAAGACGATCCCAGTTTTCTGATATCTTTGCCATCAAAAAGAACCTGTCCTTCCTCTTGTTCCAATGTTGTAGAAAGTATATTTAATAATGTAGATTTACCTGCTCCATTATGACCAAGCAAGGCATAGATCCCCGGTTGCAAAGTTATAGATACATGGTCTAACGCATGTACTGTTTTATAGCTTTTGGACACGTTATCAATAACCAATTCATGTTTCATATAGTATCTCTATTTTCTAAAAAGTAATTTACAATTTCCGGATTCAAAATCACAAACAAATGGTTCCGCATGAAGATTATATGTTTCACCAAATATCTGATTATTCCATACACTAATGATATTTCCGTAATCACAATTCCTCATAGCCAGCATTGCCGGCTGCCCAGGTTCCCCGAGGCTATCAAACGGTGTAATATCGTGTATTACATTTCCATTCCAGTCCAACACTTGGTAATGTGTATGTTCTCCTCCAACTGTTGCCGTATAGACATAAGAATCGTCAAAACACTGGATTACAGCCCCATCTACGGTAAAGATCACTTTATCTGCAGCAAGATCTTTAATACCACTTGTAATCATTGTATTTTCATTGTCGGTTTCCGATTCATAATACGCAATTTTATTATCGCTACAGAATAATTCATAGTGATTCGGAATGTTTTGTCCATCCTCAGAGATCTTGTGAGGTTCTAATGTATCAACAGGTATTTCGTATGTAGCAGTACTCGAAGTAGTTATAAAACGCCCTCTATCTACAGAAATACCATATACTTCAAAGGAAGGAATACATTTTACCTCTTTACCAGTCAAATCATAAAAATAAATAGAATTATTTTGGTCACCTGCACTTACAACTGCAATTTTATCTTTTTGCCCAACGATCAACCAAGGCTGGTAATCCACCTCGGCAAAAACCTTTGTATTTTGGCCGTCTATATCGCATAAATTTATGCGATAGCTAGTTTCACCTTCCATATTCCGATACACTGAAGAATAGATGATCTTTCCACCAAATAAGCAGAATCCACCCTTTGCATCATCTCTATACTTTTCCATAGAAGCTTCTGCATTTGTATTCGTCTGTTTCTTGCCATCTATGTAATTTAAAGTCTGAAGATCCATGATATTATCATTTTTGTCATACGCATGAAGACCACCTATTGAGTCCAAATAGTAAAATGCATTTTCAGATATTGCCGTACTTATATCTCCTGAAAAACATGGCATATCCATAGTATCTACCAACTGCTCTTGCAATAACTGCTTAGTTGCTGATGAGAAACTACAGCCAACAAGTAATACGGATACCAAAACAAATGATTTTTTCATATTGCACCTACTCTTATTTTCCAAAATAGTAATTATAATTCAGATAACGAAAACGGAAGAGACCCTTGTCAGTTCTTCCGTTGTTTTGTTCACGCAAAAGCAGCTGACGTTTCAATCTTCATTCCATTAGGTAAATATGCTTTACCAATACAATATCCCCAAGTACTTGAATTCGGAACTTCACTAATATTCCACCGTACATATGGTGACGAAGATTTTGTTCCAACATACGCATATCCTTTCGGAGTTTTTTTATAACCCGCCAGTTCAGCTGTTGCTCCATTTGAAAGACGACCTGTAACAGAACATGATAGGTAGTCTGGTGTCGCAGATGCGGTAACTGTATATCCTTCACCAGAATTTATAGCAGATCCTGCATTTACATGAATCGGAGAGCAAAGAAGAACAGATAATGCAGCAATACCAACAAAATACTTTTTTTTCATGATTTTTCCTCCCTAAATTTTGTGATATTTACTTATTGTGAAAATCGTAAATAGAACAAACGATTTCTATAAATCCAGTATATGTGTCAGTGTAAGCGTTTGCAATTTGTTTTTATACTTTTCAAACAGTTATAGCAAAGTGTCGGTAAACGTAGATGATCAACGAATTTTTGTAAGTTAAATAAACATTACATCTCTCTGATACGTTCACAGTTCTCTGCCACATACGGATCACGGGCAACAATAATGACTGTCTTTCCCATTTTATTCAACATGATAAGAGTTTTCAAAACAATATCTCTATTTTCCACAGCCAAATTACCTCTCAGCTCATTTTTTAATAATTGCTCTAGCTAGAGCACCCCTCTACTGTTCACCACCACTCAAGGTATAAACCATTTTATTCTCATATCCACTTAATCCAACCGCAATAAAAACTTTATGGATCATAATAATCTTCTTATCTTTTGATAAGGCTTAATTAAGTAATTTTGGACTTTTGTGCTTAGTGTACGTGACTGTGTA
>CAUWCC010000002.1:0-73295 GCA_963556805.1 uncultured Bulleidia sp.
CACCATATGAAGTCTACTATTCAACTGTGTTGCAATTGGCTTGACAATTCGGGGTTAAAAGATACCGTTTATCTTACAAACAGGATCATATATTTCCAATTATCACTGATAGAGATACAAAGGATGCTTGTTGACATAGTCATCTATTTTGAAGAATCCTCTATTTTGCTTCATGATCAAGATCCTTTTCACACTCACTGCGATTCTTCTTCTACTCAATCGTCCGCTTTCAACTGCCTCTTCCAAAGCGGATACTGTCTCTTTTACATCATGAGGCTGCAAGATCATATCACATCCTGCTTCTACTGCTCTTACAGCCGCCTCCCCGCCTTGTACACCATCCAAAGCACCCATCTTCATACCATCTGTAATAACAACACCACCAAACCCCATCTCTTTCCGCAAAAGATCAGTTACGATGATGGATGAGAATGCAGCAATATGATCAGGATCTACTTGCGGAACAGACAGATGCCCCACCATCACAATATCACTACCAGCCGCGATTCCAGCCTGAAATGGTTTCAATTCTTGCTCATGTAATTCTTCTAGCGAACAATCCACGATTGCTTCGCCAAGATGACTATCCTGCTTTGTGCCGCCATGTCCTGGAAAGTGTTTCAATGTTGTACCAACACCTCCATCATGAAAACCACGTACTGCTTCCGGCACAAGTCTTGCAGCTGACGCAAAATCTCTACTATATGCCCTATCCGCAATAACACGATTATCTGGATCTGAATAGGTATCCGCCACTGGTGCCATATCCACATTCAGACCCAATGCCGACATATCACCAGCAATCGTCTTAGCATTCATATAAGCCTTCTCACGACCTTCTTTTTCATAGGACAACATCGGTCCGATCTTAGTCGTACCAACACGATACATCAACCTGCCTACACTGCCGCCTTCCTCATCACATGTCTTCATCAAAGTGATATCTGATACTTGATCTAGATCCAGCATCAACTTCTTTACCTGTTCTTTAGACTGCATAGCAGAAGAAGGAAATAAGATCCCTCCCACAGGATATTTTCTCATTTCCGTTTTGACAATATCGTCTACTTTCGTCATAGGTGTTCCTGCATGCATATCATCTGCCTCCGGCACGATCATTTGACATATCATCTGATGCAAAGTCATACGATCTATTACATCCTCCATCGTCGCATGATAAGCATTGGCAGGCTGGATCTGACACAACAAAAATACAGCCACTAATAATATCTTATTTCTAAAAACCATTATCAATCCTTATCACTTTCTTCCATATACGCATGATCAAAGGTGATATCTACGACCACATTATGATCATGTCCCTGTAGCATTGTCTCTACTAAACGTGTGATCTCTTCTGGTGTTTCTTTAAACTTATATGGTAGTAATATATCAAAGTACAACACGATCTTTCCACCTTTATGCATATGCTGGAAATCATGCATAGATATCCTTTCATCCACCGCCTTCAACATTTCCTCTACTAGTTGACGATAATGCATTGCTTCATGATCATCCATCATAACGGGATCCATATGCAATGTCATCGTCACATGCAATTGCTCCTGCAGCTTACGTTCTGCTTCATCCGTGATCTTATGTGCCCGAACAAAAGATAACTTACTGTCCAGCTCTACATGTGCTGTTCCATACAATCTACCTGGTCCATAGTCATGTACGATCACATCATGCACACCCATAACTTCTGGAAACCCAAGAATGATATCTTTGATTTCTTTATAAAGATCTGCATCTGCCGGCTTTCCTAATAACCGATCTACGATATCTTTTGCAAGTTCATACCCAGCTTTCAAAACAAGCAGAGAGACAAGCATACCTGCAATACCATCGATAGGCAAGTCTGGAAAGAACAAAGCTGCAGCTAATGACAACAATGCAGCAGATGTTGTAAAGACATCACTGATACTATCTTTTGAAGCTGCTAATACGATCATGTTGTTCACCATCGTCCCGATCTTCTTATAAAAACGTGCCATCCACATCTTCACCAAGATAGAGGCAGCCAAAATGATAAACATTGGCAAACTAAATAAGATCGGTCCTGGATGGATCACTTTATGCAGACCTTCGCCAAACAATTGCACACCAACAACCAAGATCAACACACTTGTCAAAAGAGAGATCAAATATTCCATACGACCATGGCCAAAAGGATGTTCACGATCAGCAGGTTTTGCCGCAACACGATATCCAAATAAAGCAACAAAACATGTTAGACAATCAGAAAGATTATTAAACGCATCACCAACGATTGCTGCTGCTCTCATTAAAGTACCAATCATCAGCTTCAGTACAAATAAGAATAAATTGCAAAAGATACCAACGATACTGCTTAAAGTACCGCACTTCATTCTTGTACGTTCATCTTCCATATTCGTATCTTTCACGAACATATTCATCAACCATTCTGTCATAAACAACTCCTTTACCGCCTTCTTGCGATGATATGACAACAAAAAGAAGAAGCACCTGCTATACACCTGTACTTCTTCCGGTGTGCCTCCATGTTTGTACATTTACAGCAAATACAATACTTTTCTTATTATACGCTTCTCTTACGCTGCACGTACATGACTTGTGTACGATATGAAAAACGATGTCTCCAAACAAGCGGTCCAAATACAGAAAGTGCAGTACCCACACCCAAAGCTGTCGGCACAAGACACAAGATGATACCAAACATGACCATAGCAGTAATTCCCATCATGGCATCGAATTCCATATCTTGATAGCACACCCCTGCCCACATGACCATTGCAAAGGCATTTGTCATACCGCACAATATGACCAGCAACTCCCTAACACCAAGAAACCATAAGAACATCACTTGCACGATCATTGCAATCCCGATCACCGGCATACGATGGCCCGCATACTGTCCCCGCATCCGCAATGTCAAAGCAGATGTACATATACATAACAAGATCACAGGCAATGCCTCAAAGCGCAGTGCAAACCCATACCCAAACACGATCAGAACAACACATAAACGAAACCCAATATCCATTTCCATGATCAGAACCTCTCTTTTCTCTCACATTATAGCTTTCCCATCTCCCATTACTGTACACAGCTGTGTACAATAGATGGAAAAGAGGTATATTTATGAAATCCAGTGAAAGATCACGTGCTGCATTGTTATTGCTGCAATTTCTAAAAAACTATGCTAGTCCTGAATCACCTGTTACCATTGCGGACATAACAGCTATGTTCAACGAATTTGGAATTACAGCTGATCGCAGATCTATTTATTCCTTATTAGACGATATCAATGATACCGTTCAGCCTGTGCACAAAATGCGATTTCACAACCATCACGCCTATACATTCCAACCAGATATATCATATGCCGATGCCCACATCTTATTAGAAGCAATCTCAATCAATCCTGCCCTTCCTTATAGGGATAAACTTCGACTTTCAAACAAGATCAAAGCATTACTGCCTATCCCCCAACACCTATCCCTGCCCGAACCAAATCGCACAAATCCAAATGTTCAAACAACATATGATGCCCTCCAAGTCTTATTAGAAGCCATACGTACCGGTCATCTCATCTCTTTCTTATATTTTGACAAAGATCCCCTTGGCAGAAAGAAATACCGTCATGATAAGAAACCATATATACTCCAGCCAATGCAGATTCTATTCTCCAATGATCGTTATTACTGCATATGCTGGTCCAACACAAAGAAGCAGCCCCTAAACTTCCGTATCGACAAGATGGACCACATCACGATCACCCAAGACCTGGCTGTCCCTGTTACCTTTGATCTTGATTCTTACATGAACAAGACATTTCATATGTATACAGGCACTTCCCAAACCATTACCATCAGATGCCAAAATGCTTTCTCTTCTGTTCTATATGACAGTTTTTCCGAAGATACGATCCTCATCAATGCCTGTGATACAGATACCTTTACTGTTACCATACGCACTGCGATCGTACCTACTTTAATATCTTGGCTTTTCCAATTTCATAAAGAAGTAGAAGTATTGTGTCCACAATCTCTTATTGAGACGTTGGTCCATATAGCAAATGAAGTTTCACAAACGTATAATATGTAAGAAAAGAGGCATATATATGGTCACAAAACAGCAATTATCAGAACTACAAAAGATCATCGATAAAGGCAGAAAGATCGTCTTCTTTACAGGTGCTGGGGTATCTACAGATAGCGACATTCCTGACTTTCGTTCCCAAGATGGTCTCTACCACACAAAATATAAATTTCCCCCAGAACAGATCGTTTCCCATTCTTTCTTTATACAAGAAACAGAAGAATTCTATCGTTTCTACAAAGACAAGATGCTGAACCTAGAAGCAAAACCAAACGATACCCATATCTTTATGGCAAAGTTAGAACAGCAAGGCAGATCCCTAGGTGTCGTTACCCAAAACATCGATGGTCTGCATCAAAAAGCAGGCAGTCAGAAAGTATACGAACTGCATGGATCCGTCTTACGTAATTATTGCCCAAGATGCGGCAAGAAATACGATGCCATGTATATCAAGAACAGTGAAGGGATTCCGCATTGTACATGCGGCGGTATCATCCGCCCAGATGTTGTCTTATATGAAGAAACTCTCAATGAAGATGTTCTCAATGGTGCGATCCAAGTCATCAGTGAAGCGGATGTATTAATCGTACTTGGTACAAGTCTTGTCGTATATCCAGCTGCCGGTCTAATCCGTTACTACCGCGGCAATATGCTTGTCCTGATCAACCGTGATGTCACGCCATATGATTCACAAGCTGATCTTTTGATTCAAGATAGTTTTCGCAATGTCCTACCCAAGATCAAGATCGATTAATGCTTACCAGTGCTGTACCCGTAGCACTTTTTCATTTATAGAAAAACCAGGCTGCTTAAACAAACCTGGTCGTTATACTACTTTAGGACCCAAACAGATACAGCCCCACCTTCACATCTAAACTGTCCAATACCCCTATCATCGATCACGACAGACTCTGGACAATATCCCATTACATCTATCATCTCTTTTCCAATATAGGTATCTGGCATCTTCATTGGTTTCACACCTCCAGGGCCATCACTCATAACAACTGCTAGACCTGAATGTTTTGCATCCCCTTCACGTATCCAACCAACAACATTAAAATCATCAAAGTACGAAACCTGCTTACCATACGCATGATCACGACGTGATCCAAGCAAAAGATCCAGTCCTTTCACAGCAGGAATACCATCATGCGGAATACCATATAAGTCACCATAGAACACACACGGCACCCCAGCATCTGTCAACAAGATCAATGCATATGCCAAAGGCTTGAACCACCCTTGGACAAATGAACACAAAGCCTGCCCTGGCTGAGTATCATGATTATCCACAAATGTAACAGCCTGACTAGGTCTTTCACATACCAACGTATCTTGAAAGATCCTTCGCATATCATAATTGCCATTAGCGTTGGATGCATTGAACAAGTTAAAGTGAAGCGGCACATCAAACAAAGACATATCATCTTCTGAACTATCGATATACCGCAATAAAGTACCAAGATCAGGATTCCAATACTCTCCTATAGCAAACATTTCTTTACCTGTATATGCCCGCATCTGCTGCAGCCATGCAGTATAAAAACGACAATTGATATGCTTTACCGCATCTAATCTCACTCCATCAAAATGTGTCGTATCATAATACCACTTTCCCCAATCCAGCAGCTTACGCTGTACTTCCGGATTGCTCATATCCAGATCACAACCCATCAAATAGTCATAGTTTCCATTCTCATGATCCACTTCACTATCCCATGCTTTATCTGCAAATCTAAATACTGCATTACGCCCATTATTGGCATCATAATCCGTTCCATCAAAATCTCTATGATTCCATTGATCACTGCTGTACTTTCCCATTCTTCCTGGAAACGTGAACTTTGTCCAAGCCTTGATCATATAAGCACCCGATGTATCATGATTGCGATCACCAGAACCACATTCGATCGCCATGACATCTTCCGTCTCATCTGCTCCCATCTTGTGATTCAAAACAATATCTGCCAGCACTTTTACATGTGCATCGTGCAGTGCATGAACAGCCTCAACATACTGTTCTTTCGTACCGTACTTTGTACGTACAGTTCCCTTTTGATCAAACTCACCAAGATCAAAAAGATCATAAACACCATATCCAACATCATGGACACCAGCCTGCCCTTTATATGCTGGCGGTAGCCAAACATCTGTAATGCCCAAAGAAGAAAAAGAAGGTGCCCCTTCTTTTACATGTGACCAGAACGAACCATCCTCCGGCAAATACCATTCAAAGCACTGCAGGATCGTACGATTGCGATTCATTCCCCTTCCTCCACTTTTCTAACTGCATCCTCAAAGAAATACTTAGATTCATCATAAGAAAGACCAAGAGATACACCGATCTCTGTATAAAGATAATTCTCAGCCTTCTGCAAATACTCATCATCGATCGTTGTCATCTTCTTATGACTTGATAATCTTTCACGATTACGCATATAAGAAGTCTTAATGATACGGATCAGATCTTTAATATCATCACCCTTGATCAATGCAGCATACTGACTCTTCATATTTGCCGACTTGCTCTCTAACATCTCAATATCCGGCGTTTCACGGATCAATTGCTTGATCTCATCCGCTGTGATCAAATCACGTAAATGACCGCCTTTATTGGTGAGTGGTACCTGCATACGAACCGATACGTTCTGATTAATATAAGGTTCAAGAATATATACTTTTTCACCTGTGAAATCACTTTTAGCAATCTTCACGACCTTGCATACTTCTCTTCTGTAAACAACAACATCTCCCGGTTTATATTTTTTTACCATACTCTCACCTTCCTTTATTTCCTTATATTATAGCATAAAAACGCTTTTTTTCATATGTCCGCCTCTACCTAAAAAAGCCCTATGAAACACCATAGGGCACACTGTTCTACAACTAAATGATCTGTACAAGAAAATATTTTAGATAATCTGTCTCAGGGATGGAAACATGTACAGGATGATCCGGGGAAGCATGTCTTTCTTCCACAATCCTAACTTGTACACCAGCCATCTTTGCGGCATCTTTGAGCATTTCTTTAAACATCTCTGTCGGCATAAAGTGAGAACAGGAACATGTTGCTAAATATCCTCCGCGCGGCAGGATGCGCATAGCTTGGGCATTGATCTCGGTATAACCATGGCGGGCATTATGATAAGTCTTTCTGCTCTTTGTAAATGCTGGTGGATCCAAAATGATGAAATCGTAGAAAATATGTTCCTTACGTATCCTCTCCAATTCCTCAAATACATCCCCTTGTCTAAACTTGATATCCAGACCATTCATCTTAGCATTGTGTTCTGCTTCAGCTAAAGCAGATGCACTGATATCCAAAGCTTCTACAGACTTAGCACCACCCATAGCCGCATTCATTGCAAAACTTCCCGTATGCGTACAACAATCAATGATCGTTTTACCCTTTGCGATCTTACGTACCGCCATACGGTTATACTTTTGATCCAAAAAGAAACCTGTCTTTTGTCCATTTTCGACATCTACTTCATAACGAATACCATTTTCTACGATCTCTGTCTTAGAAGATGCTGGATGTTCTTCACCATACCAACCCTTAAACTGTTCCAAGCCTTCTTTCAATCGCAGGTCACCTTCATTACGTTCATAGATACCAGAGATCTCTTCTCCCATTTCATGCAGCACGTCTTTCAAAGCATCATACACAATCCCCTTCACTTGTTCCATGCCATAAGAAGCAACCTCAGTCACCAAAATATCATTGTAACGATCCACAGTAAGACCAGGCAGAAGATCACTCTCACCATGGATCAAACGACATGCAGAAAAATCATCTTGCATGACATCTTTACGATATTGCAAAGCATGTCTGACTCTTCGTTCATAGAAACTCTCGTCAAAAGTTTCATTAGCATTGTTGGAAAGGATACGAATACGGATCTTTGATACCGCACTGTAAAAACCTGTACCAAGGTAATTATTCTTCTCACCGAAGACATCTACCAAACAGCCGTTCTCCAGATCATCTGGGATCTTGATGATCTCATCTGCATAGATCCAAGGATGTCCATCGTGAATACGCTTTGCTTGTTTTTTTGTTACTACTGCTTTTGGATATATTCTTTCTTGTTTCATATTTATCAATTTCCTCGGGTTTGATTTTATCATGTTGTGAATATCAAAAAAAGTCCGATCAACGACCGGACTCGATATACTATCTTGTTCCCTTTTCGTAAGGTATACCTTCCGCCTTCGGGGCCGCCGAATTTTTGGAAGTAAATGCCAGTACGATCAAGGAGATGATGTATGGAAGCATGTTATAGAAAGTAGATGGGAGATTCAAAGCAACCAACCAATCAAAACTTGTATAAACATTAGACAAAGCACGGAAGAAACCGAACAGCAATGCTGCAAGACCAATCTTTTCTGGACGCCACTGACCAAAGATCATAACCGCCAAGGACAAGAAACCAAAACCAGCAACACCTACTTCAAACTTCCACTCAGATACACCTGCTGTGATATATACGATACCACCGAGACCACCAAGCAGACCAGAGATCAACACACCAGCCCAGCGCATCTTATAAACATTAATACCAACAGAGTCAGCCGCCTGCGGGTTTTCACCACACGCACGAAGACGAAGACCAAACTTTGTCTTATACAAAACAACGACACTTACGATCAAAGCAATGAATGCCATCAACATGAACCAGTTGAACTCAAAGCCCCCAATATTCACGATGAAACTACGCTTCGGACCAATATACTTCAAAGCAGTAGAAACGTTATTTGGATCAACAGAGGCATTTACAGCACGAACAATGATCGCAGCAACAGCTGTTGCCAACATATTCATAGCCGTACCTACCAAAGTCTGATCTGCTTTCAAGTTAATACAAGCTACCGATAACAAAATGGAATAGAGCATACCACAGATCATAGCAGCTGCAGCTGTACCAAGGATCATGACCACAGCTGGCACTGTCTCTGGGATCACATTCATCGCAATCGCACCACCAAGAGCACCTACTACCATGATACCTTCCAAGCCAAGATTGATAACACCTGAGTGTTCAGAGAAGCAGCCGCCTAATGCAACAAGCATCAGGACTGACGCAAAGATCATTGTATATTGTACTAAGAGAATCATGCGTTGCCTCCTTTCTCAGCTTTATCTTTCGCTACATATTTTTTCTTATCCTCACGCTTTTGACTATGCAGCGTCATTGCCATCTTCAAGATACCAACAAAACCGCAAAGATAAATGATAATAGAAGAGATCAAATCAGCAACCTGAGAAGGATAGATCATCTTATCGATCAAAGAACCACCATCCGTAATGGACTGGATAAAGAAAGAAGAGAAGATTGTTCCCAATGGATGCAAGCCGCCAAGGAATGTAGCCGCAATACCATTAAAGCCCATCAACGGCACATTTGCTTCTGTAACAGACCACTTCTGATAACCAGCCAAGAAGATAAAACCGGCACCAAGACCAGCCAAAGCACCACCAATTGCCAATGTAACGATGATGTTTCTCTTTTCTTTCATACCAGCATATTTAGCAGCATCTTTGTTATAACCTGTTGCCTTCAGCTCATAACCAAACTTCGTCTTATTCAAAACCACCCAGATCACGATCGCTGTTAAAACTGCCAACGGGATAGCAATCGTCACATATCTGTTATTGGAGAACAGCGCTCCAAGACCAAGATCAGGGATCAAACTACCTGGAGAATCTAAACGAAGATCCAATGTATATGGGGCAGCTGGTTCCTTCAAATTAGGAGCGGATAATACCATATTCGTCAAATAGAGCATGATCCAGTTCAACATAATACCGGAAATAACTTCATTAACATTGCGATACGCCTTCAAAGCACCCGAGATCGCTCCAAACAAAGCACCAGCGATTCCACTCAACAACAAGCATACATACCAAGGCAAATGCCATGCCAATGCAGCATACAATCCCACACATGCACCAGCCTCATACTGACCAGCAACACCAATGTTGAAAAGACCTACTTTGTAGCAGAAACATACACTCAATGCACACATCAACAAAGGTGCTGTCTTCGCCAAAGTATTACCTAGATTCTTCATGATCGCAACGGTATTCGAACGCGTCATAAAGTTGAGAATGATCGTAGAAATAGCTTCCCCTGCTCCTGCTGGATTAATGATAAGCAGAACAAGGTAACCTATTAACAAACCAATGGCAATGCAAAGAAGCGATGTTAAGACTGTCTGCACAGCTTCTCTTTGCAAGAATGACTTTTTCTCTTTCATGCGTTATGCCCCTTTCCATCCATCCTCTTAGCACCAGACATATATAATCCAAGCTCTTGAGGATTTGTCTTCTTAGGATCAAATTCACCAACGATCTCACCCTCATACATCACGAGGATCCTATCCGATACATTCATAACTTCTTCTAATTCCAAAGATACAAGCAATACTGCATCTCCTGCATCACGCCGTTCAATTAAAGAACGATGAATATTCTCGATCGCACCTACATCAAGACCTCTTGTCGGCTGTACAGCCACGAGCAGATCATGTTTCTTATCCAACTCACGTGCAATGATAGCCTTCTGCTGATTACCACCAGACATAGACCTTGCAATCGTAATAGGACCCTGACCTGAACGTACATCATACTGACTAATCAACTTTTCTGCATACTGACGAATATTCTTCTTACGCAAGAAACCAAACTTAGAACAGAATTCAGGTTCAAAATAACGCTGCAACATCATGTTGTATTCCAAAGAATAATCCAATACGAGACCATGCTTATGACGATCTTCCGGAATATGAGACATCACTTCCGAACGCTTACGGATCGGTAAATGTGCATAATCCTTCCCATTCACAACGATCTTACCGCTTACCACTGGCTCTAATCCCGTCAAGCCATAAACAAGCTCACTTTGACCATTACCATCAATACCAGCCACACAAACAATCTCACCAGCACGGACATCAAAAGAAACATTTCTAACTGCATTCTTCTTGTGGATCTTACTTGCAACTGTTAGATTCTCTACATGCAGAACTACATCCTTCGGTTTGGCAAGTGTTTTATCGACCACAAGCTGAACATCACGACCAACCATCATACGAGAAAGTTCTTCCTGATTCGTATCCTTCACATCTACTGTACCTATGTACTTACCTCTACGTAAAACAGTAACACGATCTGCAACTTCCATGATCTCGTTCAATTTATGTGAGATAAACAAAATAGACTTACCTTCTGCAGCCAAGCTCTTAATGATCTGCATCAATTCTTCTATTTCCTGCGGTGTCAGTACTGCTGTTGGTTCATCAAAGATCAATACATCGTTATCACGATATAACATCTTTAAGATCTCAGTACGCTGCTGCATACCTACACTAATATCTTGGATCTTCGCATCCGGATCGATCTGAAAGCCATATTTCTGAGATAGATCCATGACCTTCTTACGAGCCTCCTCTTCTTTCAAAAATCCATGTTTGGTATCTTCCGCCCCAAGGATGATGTTTTCCAATACAGTAAAGCATTGCACAAGCTTAAAGTGCTGATGCACCATACCGATACCAAGATCATTCGCATCATTAGGATCTTTGATACGTACTTCTTTGCCATCTTTTTTAATAATACCTTCCTCTGCCTGATAAAGACCAAAGAGAACAGACATCAAAGTAGATTTACCAGCACCATTTTCGCCAAGCAAAGCATGGATCTCGCCTTTTTTCAGCTGCAATGTAATATCATCGTTGGCAATGATACCGGGAAATCGCTTCGTAATATGCACCATTTCAATTGCATACGGAGTTTCCATGATCATTTTCCTCCTTCTAAACCGATCATTGTATTTTAAATGATTCATTTCTTAAATTATACGAAAAAAGAATAACCGTGAAAAGTATTCACTATTCATATCATGAAAAAACGGTCCGGAAACCATCTTCCCGGACCGCCTTACAATGTTATTCAATTACTTCATTGTGCCCTGATCGTCAACCTTAACGACCTTTGTTTCAGGCATCTTTGTTGTATCATTGCTAACCTTAATCTCACCATTGTAGATCTTAGCTACAAGAGCCTTGTAGTCATCTTCTGTGAATTTGTCATCCCACTGTGTTGTCTTAGCCAACTGTACATAGTTCTCTGACGGATTCTCGGAAACAAGACCCAAGTTCTCGATCTTACCACCAAACTTATCCCAGTTGCCAGCCTTGATCTCAGAAAGGATCATAGTAACTGTTTCACCAAGACCCTTCATTGCAGAAGTGATCGTCATTCCTTCGCCATAAGCATCATCAATGATAGGAGCCTGGTCAACATCGACACCAATGATCTTACCATCTACCTTAGCTGCAGCTTCAGCAGCAGATGTGTAGATACCACCGCCGCATGCGAAGACTACTTCTGTGCCAGCAGAATACCATGTATCCATACGAGCTGTGATATCAGGGTTGCCCTTGAAGTCACCACCATATACGTAGTTGATCTTTACATCCTTAACATCACCTTCAACAGCTGCTTCATCAGCACCCTGGATGAAACCATAACCATAACGCTGAACAGCAGGCTGAGCCATACCACCCAAGAAACCAAGCTTTGTGTAACCCAGCTTAACAGCAGCATAACCTGCCATATAACCTGCGATCTCTTCCTGATAGATTGCAGAATAAGCATTTGGAGAACTCCAATTCTTTTCACCAGATGATCTATCAAGATCTTCCTGAGATACGTCGATAGCAACGAACTTTACATCTGGATTCTCAGGAGAAAGCTCTGTGATTGCAGACGCAAATGCGAAACCAGGCATAACGATAACGTTGTATCCTTCATCGATTGCATCCTGCATAGAAGAGATACGGTCAGCATCTGCATCTGTAGCAGGCTTCTTATAAGTGAATTCCAAATCATTTTCTTCGCAGAATGCCTTAGAAGATTCATATGTTGTCTGATTGAAGGACTGGTCTGTGATATCACCAAAGTCAGTGATCATAGCGACCTTCATATCAGAAGAAGAACCGGAAGGTTCACCGGTAGCAGCAGGCTCTTCAGTCTTAGAACCGCAAGCAACAAGGCTTACGCTCATCAAACCAGCCAATGCAGCAGATAAGAACTTTTTCATTTTCTTTCCTCCATCGCGGTATTACTCGCAATACCATTGTAAGTTTTTACATCGAGAATAACAAGCAGAAATACACATATGATTTACATTATGTGACATTCTACCTAACAATGTTCATTATTGAAGCGCTGCTCCATTCGCAAAAGCCTATATATTTGTGTATAATATTTCAGCTATTAAAGAGGAATAACATGACAACAGTAAAAATCGTAAAAATGGGCATTAATGGTGAAGGCATTGCCTACATTGATCATAAACCAGTATTTGTAGAGGGAGCATTCCCTGAAGAAACAGTAGACATCGAGATCACATTCGAAACCGATCGTTATGCAAAAGCAAGAACACTGTCCATCAAGGGATCTTCTAAAGATCGCCGCAAACCTACATGTATGTATACTGACACATGTGGTGCTTGTGCTTTAGCAGCAATGTATCCAAAAGCACAGCAGTATTATAAAAAACAACTCTTGGAAGAAGCTTTGTATAAGTATGGAAACATCCGTCGTGAGATCGTTCGTGATGTACATACAAATGGTATTGAAGAAGGCTACCGTACACAATGCAAGATGCCGGTCCAAATGAGTCATGGCAAATTAACAACAGGTCTTTATACAGCTGGTACTAATCACTTCCACCCTTTTGATACTTGTATCATCCAGGATCCAGAACTGGAAGCAGCACGTACAGCTGTTCTCAGGGTACTGAATACATCAAACATGCAAGCCTATGACCAAAACACAAGAAAAGGCATCCGCTACCTTGTACTTCGTACACTGCACGGTAAAACACAGTGCACATTGATCACAGGTATTGATACGATCCCATCAGCTGTAATCAATGGCATCATGAAGATTAAAGGCATGACATCACTTTTCCAAAGTGTAAATATTGAGCGTAAGGGTGTAGATATCTTTGGTCGTCGTATTCAAAAGCTGGCAGGTGAAGATACGATCGATGTGAAGTTGAATGGTATCACACTATCCCTCTCCCCGCGCTCTTTCTTCCAGCTCAATGCCGAAGAAGCAATTGATCTCTACGAAATGGCAATTGCTAAGATTGACCCTTGCGAAACACTTGTAGAAGCATATTGTGGCGTTGGGGCTATGTCTTTGTTAGCAAGTACAAAAGCAGAGCATATCATTGGTATCGAATCTATTCCAGAAGCGGTTGAAAATGCCAATGCAAATGCCGCAAAAAACGGAATTGAAAATGCAAAATTCATCTGTGCTGATGCGGCGGAAGGATTAGCTGATATCCTTTTGGAGGAACATGTTGATACACTGTTAGCAGATCCACCGCGTTCGGGTATGGATGATGCTATGATCGATACGATTCTTTCTTCCAATATCCGTAAGATCATCTATGTTTCCTGCAATCCTGCAACATTAGCACGTAATTTAAAAGATCTGAAGAGAGAATATCAAGTCGTAACGATCATTCCATTTGATTTGTTCCCGAATACACCGCATATTGAAGCTATTGCTGTTTTGCAACGAAACGGCACTTTTGATAAGCGTAAATCTAGACGTAGAAAGTATGGAAAGAAGAAGAGTAAGAAATGAGATATACATTGCTAGCTGATAGGATCCAGATCGAAACCGGAAAAACATATGCTGATAAACCCGTATCTGCTTTCTTAGATGACCTATGCATCTCTCGTTCCACTCGCTATGGAATGCTTCAGGAAAAAAGGCTCTTAGTGAATGATACGATCGTGCATCAAGCATCATTTATCATCCCCCTTAATGCCATTGTAACGATTATCCTGCTGCCACAGAAGATCGATTGGGTACAAGCTGAAGAACCATGTACAGTCGTATATGAAAATGACTTTGTCATGATCGTCCATAAAGAACCAGGCATCATCATTCATGGTGACCCTGATGATACAAACTGTCTAAATGCACAAGTTGCAAAATATCTAGCAATGCACGAAAAGCAGATCTTTGTTCGCCCGATCCATCGTTTAGACCAAGATACAGCTGGTCTTGTCCTTTACAGCAAGATTCCTTTCTTCCAGCCTTGGTTTGACAAACAGCTGGAAGAGAAGAATATCACACGACATTACCTTGCCATTGTAAACGGCAAGAAACTCAGCCTCGGAACGAAGTTTGCTTGTGTAGATCCGATCGGTCGTGACCGTCACAATGCTGGTCGTTATCGTGTTTCTAAGACAGGAAAAGAAGCACGTACAAATTGTGAGTGTTTAGCTGTCAAAGATGGTTACTGTTTAATTGGATGTTCTCTAGAAACAGGACGCACACACCAGATCCGCGTACATCTGAGTGCCAAAGCTCTGCCGATCGTCAATGATCCACTCTACGGTCATCCTTCTCACATGTTTCGACATATGGGATTATGGGCAGACAGCCTCACCTTCCGTGATCCGTTGACAAGAAAGAAACATAAAATAAGAGATCGTTATAACGCAGATTATACTTTCTTCGACGACGAGAATAATTGATGTAACTAAGCTTACGTGGTACTATATTCAAGCATGTGCCCGTAGCTCAATTGGATAGAGTGTCGGCCTCCGAAGCCGAAGGTTGTGGGTTCAAGTCCCATCGGGCACGCCTATACACAAAAAACGATCATGTCATCTCAGCATGATCGTTTTTTATTATTCAAACTTTAGATCCTTACGTTCCCCATCTTTTGAGATCACGGTACTCGGAAAAATACTGCATATCGTCTCTTTATATACACTAGGATCCGGAACAGATGGACTATAATGCGTCAACCACAATTCCTTCACCCCTGCTTCCAAAGCAATCTTTGCTGTTTCCTGCATCAAACTATGGTTATTCAGCTTTGCTTTTTCCAGTTTTTCCTCATCCCCATACATACCTTCACCGATGTAAAGATCTGCACCTTTTACTTGTTCTGCAATAACAGGAACAGGTCTTGTATCCGTACTATAGACTACACGAATCCCTTTACGTGAATCCCCCATGACCATATCTGGGGTATATACCACACCATCCATTTCCACAGTCTGCCCCTTTTGCAATCTTCCCCAACAAGGAAGCGGAACATGATTTGCCTCAGCTTTTCCACGTTCAAACTTCGGGGCACGCGGCAGATCAAAACGATAAGAGAAACAAGGTACACTATGTTTTACGCTGAAAGCAGTTACCTGCAAACCATCTAGAACAAAGTGTTCCTCTTTTTCTGTCAACTCCTGTATTTTGATTTCAAAAGGGATATAGCGTGCAAGTAGAAATACCCCCTGCATAATATCCTTCAAGTGCCGCGGACCAATGATCGTTACCGGTTCTGTACGATCTGCCTTCGCCATGGACAAAAGCAGACCTGGAAGACCAGCCGTATGATCCGCATGGAAATGTGTCAGTAAGATCGTATCAATGTGTTTTACCGAAAAACCATGCCCATGCAGAGCAACTTGTGTTCCCTCACCACAATCCACCAACACTTCATTTCCATTCCAGCGAAGCAGACATGAAGTCAGCCAGCGGGAAGGAAGCGGTACTGTTCCACCAGTACCAAGCAAGCATACATCAAGCATACTTTCTCCTTTCCGTTCTTCCCAAACAACACCTTGTCAAAAGAGAAGGGTGCTGTTAAATATTCTTCATCATTTCTGAAATTCTAGGCATCAACTGCTGCTTACGAGAGATGATACGAGAATCATATCCAGAATGTTCATCGAACTTCGTCTCCAAGATATCATTCAAAACATATGACATACGGCCGCTGTATACAAACATCGAACCACCGCCCATCACATCTGTAAACAACATGACGAGAAGATCTAGATCTTTCTTTTCTTGTTCCTGCATCAAATAGTCTTTGAATTCTGGCAGGATCTTCTGGACTTCTTCCATATGTGAGTAGTTTGTCTGTCCAATTGCAAAGCTGTATCTACCGATCTGATATGTCTTAAGATCTCGGTACAGAATATCCTGCGGATCGGAATCTACCAATGCTACACTTGCACCTAGCATCTCTCTTGCATATGCATTCACATCATCGATCCCAGCGATTTCTGCCAGCCATTTTACAGTATCACGATCGATCGATGTTGTTGTTGCACTCTTAAAATTCAATGTATCAGAGAGAATTGCACTCATCATTAGACCAGACATATTCGGATCAGGTACCAGCCCATATTCTTTATACATACCAGCAATGATCGTACATGTACATCCTACTCTTTCATTACGATAGAGGATCGGATGCTGGGTCATGATACCACCAATATGATGATGATCGATGATTGCCACAAGATCTGCATTTTCTATATGATCAACAGTCTGGTTCAAAGCACTATGATCGACCAAAACAAACTTTCTCTTACTGTAATTACGTGTATGCCAACGTGAAATAGCCCCTACGATATTACGTTTCTCATCCAATACAGGATAAGAACGTACACGCGATTTCTTCATCTTAGCAGCCACATCTTCTACATATTCATCATCATGGAAACAAATGATCTGCTTCGTCATAACTTGGGATACAGAATAGCTTTCTGTGATAACTCTAGCAACATTCATGGTATCTGTCTTTGTTGCAATCACAGCAATCCCCAATGCCTCTGCCTTAGCAAGTACTTCAGAATTGACTTTCTGTCCGCATGTAATGACCATACAAGCAATACCTTCTTCTAAAAGACGCAATTGCTTTTCCGTACCACTGGACAAGATAGAAATACCACCGCGCAAATCAAACATCTTCGCTTCCTCTTCTTCCAACGTAATGATATGAACACGTCCATTAGACTTAAAATCTTCTGGTGCAGCCAATACTTCACCATTGATCGTTCTGGCAATATTCGGCAAAGAACAAGTACTCATCAACTGTTCAAGATCTGCATCTGGATGAATACGGACCCGAGAAACATCTGATGTTGTACATATCCCCACCAATTCATCTTTCTTATTTTTTACAAATAAAGAGCGGTTCTGGGTCTGCAGCATCACATGCCAAGCATGGTGGACGGTTTCATCTTCATAAATGATCGTTGGACGGTCTAAGTCAATATCTTTCAACATTGCTCTAGCATCCGTCAAAAGAAGCGGATTTTCTTGATGAAACCGACGCAGGATAAACTTTGTTTCTTCATTCAATGGACCTTGACGGCAGGCAATACCAGGCATACCGCGGCGGCATAACAGATCAGCATATGTCAAAGCAGAACATATGGAATCACTATCTGGATGTTTATGTCCAATTACATAGATATTCTCATTCATGTATATCACACAATGACCGCAAACACATCTTCCCTGTGCTTCACGATCTCTTTCTCCCTTTCATCCTTTAATACTGCAAATCCGCCGATACAGTAATACCCTTCAGGCACACCCATTGCACCAGCAAGTTCACTATATGCAGGATCCTCAAAAACACGACTTAGCCATCTCTCTAAACGAACCTGCATCCCCATCTCTTTTACAACCTGCATCATCCTGCTCATAGCCAACGTTGTATCCAGCACAGATTGCTTCACATCCATAGATGCAAAACATACAACAAGAAGCTCTGCACACATATCTTCTACATCCGCAAGCAAAGCTGTCTCGTGCATGATCTCTTGATTCTTGATCATCACAAAGAACCATGGATCTTCCGCTGTCATCACATCTCCTGCCAAAGCTGCTTGGCGGATCTTCTCAAGATTGATACTGGTATTCATGCTAATATGTCAGGATCTCGTTTCCTGTCTCCGTGATCAAGATCGTGTGTTCCCATTGTGCAGAATCTTTATGATCTTTTGTATAAATCGTCCATTCATTATATGGATCGATCACGACCCCTGCACGACCAGCATTGATCATCGGCTCGATTGTCAAGACCATACCTGGTACAAGTACCATTCCTGTATGTGCTTTTCCAACATGAGCAACAAACGGATCTTCATGGAAATCTGTACCAACACCATGACCACCCAGTTCTCTTACAACAGAATAACCGCAAGAGCGAGCATACTTACTGATCGCAGCACCGATATCACCGACCGTATTCCAAGGCTGTGCAGCCGCCAGACCGATCTCTAAGCATTTCTTTGTCTCTTCGACAAGCTTTCTTCTTTCTTCTGATACATTACCGATCATGAACATTCTGCTGGCATCACCATAGTAACCATTCCAGATCGTTGTACAGTCAACATTAATGATATCACCATCATGTAGCTTACGATGTCTTGCTGGGATACCATGACAAACTTCATCATTGATGGATGTACATACATTCTTCGGAAATCCCTCATAACCAAGACATGCACAAACACCACCGTTTTCTGCTGTTACCTTAGCAACGATATCATCAATATCCTGGGTACTCATACCAGCTTTGATCTCTTTGGCAACAGTATCTAATACAAGTGTATTGATCCTGCCTGCTTCACGGATCACAGCAATATGAGAAGGACGCTTAATTAAATTTTCATCCGGCACATGCATATGATGTCTTTCCATCTCCTGCATTTTAGCAAGGATATGGGCCGGGATCGGTTCCTGTTCAAATATTCTATTTTTCTCTTCTTCATTTAACATAAACTACACCTCTATTTCGTTGTACTGCCGATGCCGCCAATACGGTCTGTTAAAACTTCTTCCTCCTCAGCTAGACCATAAGGAAGGAAGATTCCTTGTATAAAGCCCTGTCCAGCTTTGACTTCTACCGTACGTCCCTCTTTACTATCATTAGTGATCTTAGCAAAGATATGACCTTCGTTATCTGCATTTTGATAATCACTATCAATGATCCCCACCGTATTGTTCAATTGCATTCTATATTTAAAACCCAAAGAACTGCGCGGGAAGAGCATCAACACCCAATCGATATCTATTTTAGCACGAATTCCAGTTGGTATTGTAATCGTCTCCTGCGGCTTCAAAACGATATCACACGGTGCCTTAAAGTCATACCCAGCCGATCCCTTTGTTGCTCTTGCGGGCATCTCTAATGACTCATATACACTCTCTGCTTCCGCACAAGACGTCCCCATCTTATCCATCCAATCCTTTATAAACTGTTCTTTGCTTACCTTTTCAAACTTAGCAATCGTTCTCATTTACTACCTCTTTCCTCAAACCAATCATACAAAAACTGTGCACAAGCTCTCTCCAAAGGATACCACACAAGCCCGGCTTCTTCTTTAAAGAGAATATGTTCTCTATGATACAGCATATGCAGCATCTGCAGCAGCACGCCACGACGATCACTTCTTGTGGTAAACTTAGCAAGCTCTCTCACACCGTTTTTATGACCAAATCCTGAAGACCTTGCTTCTTCTGTTTCCTGCCATAACTTCTGATATACTTCATCCAAGCTGTATACTTGTTCATCATCCATCTCGAAAAGATCCATGATCTCATCCATCAAACCCGCAAACAATTCCCCTTCCGTCACATACGCTAGATGCATATGATCCGCTATCGTATCGATGACATATTGTTGAGAACGCACTAACTGTCCAAGTTTAGAAGCTTGATAGATCTTTGTTTCCAGCATTTCCACCTCGGTATACCACTTAGCAAATGCATGAGGAATCCCATATGGATAAAACGTATACTTATGCCCTGTATACCTGCCCGTGATCTTATGTCCATCATTATAACCAAGCACTAAAAGACGTCTGATTTTCTCTTTTGAAAAATCTAAGAAATCCCCGGTATCTGCTTTTGGAAACATATAGATGATATTGCTTCTATGTAAAAATTGCGGGTGCACTGGTTCAGGGTTCAGATCAATCGCAATGACTTGATCTGCACCAAACTGCAAGGCCTCATCGATCGGTAGATTATCATAGTACCCGCCATCTACATACGCATGCCCATCGATCTCACATACTGGAAAAACAGGATAAGCAGAGGCAGAAGCTAACAGCCATTTCTCCCCATTCTTCTTCATCATCTCTTTTGTAACATAAACACCATCATGACCTTTATGCTCCGCTGCCACACAACCAAAATCGATCGGTGATGAGAAGAATTTCTCAGGATGAAATAGATCATGTATATTCTTCTTCAACGGATCCACATCCAAACCTTTATCTTTTATATATTGCACAAATGTATGGTGTATCTCTTTCCGATCCGCCACAATATTTTCCAATTTTTTTTCTTTCGGCAAATATCCACCGATAATCTCTGATGGTTCCAATCGTTGATAAATATCAAAAAGATCTTGATATTCACGTTGTACGATCAAAGCAGCGTGCAACGCTCCTACCGAAGTCCCTGTCACGATATCCCAATCATCCATGCCGCATTCAATAAAAGCTTTCATCACCCCGGCTTGATAAGCCCCTTTCGTACCGCCGCCTGATAAAACAAGTGCTTTCTTCATATTATTTCCGCCTTTCTTATTATTGTAGCACGCTGGATTCCCCTTCTTTGGTCCAAATATACATTGACATGATATATAATAAGACGCGGAGGTCAACAACTCATGAAATTAAATGTTGCAGTATTTTTCGGCGGTGAATCCGTTGAACACGAAGTATCTATCATCTCTGCTCAGCAGGCAATTGCTGCTTTAGATAGAGAGAAATACAATGTTATTCCCGTCTATGTATCAAAAGAAAGAAAGTTATATGTAGGCGAACTTCTAGGCGATATCAAAAACTTCAAAGACTTGAAGAAAGTCACAGAAGCAAGTACACAGGTAATGATCACATCTATTGATAATAAAGCCTGCATCCTTCCTGTTAAGCAGAAACTATTCGGTAAGAAAGAACTTGGTTCTATTGACGTTGCGATCCCTGTTATGCATGGCACAAATGGTGAAGATGGTACGATTCAAGGATTCTTGGAAATGATGAAGATTCCGTATGCTGGTTGTGATCTATATGGTGCAGCAGTTGGTCAGGATAAAGTCATGCAGAAGAATATCCTGGCAGATAACGGTCTGCCGATCACAAACTGGTTCTGGGTATATGGCAATGAAATGGATGGGCACAAGGATGAGATCTTGGCTAAAGTACATAAGCTGATCTATCCTGTTATCCTTAAACCAGCTCGTACGGGTTCTTCTATCGGTATTCATATTGCCCATAACGATGAAGAATACCTCGCTTGCTTTGAAGACACACGTCAGTATGATGAAAAGATCATTACTGAAAAAGTCGTTAAGCCGATGCGTGAGATCAACTGTTCAGTCCTTGGTGATTGTGAACATGCAGAAGCATCTGTTCTAGAAGAGGTCACAAAGCAGTCAGATGGTGACAATATGCTGGACTTCAAAGATAAATACCAGTCTGGCGGCGCTAAGAAGACAGGCGGTTCAAAAGGTATGGCTTCTACATCCCGTCTTGTCCCTGCCCCATTAAGTGAAGAAGAAACAGAAACGATCCGTAAGTATGCCTTGGAAACATTCCGTGTCCTCGGTTCTTCCGGTGTATGCCGCATCGACTTCATGATGGATGCTGAAACAAAGCACATCTATGTCAACGAGATCAACACAATCCCTGGTTCCTTAGCATTCTACCTATGGCAGGAAATGGGCGTATCTTTCACAGAACTCATGGACCGTCTTGTGCAGCAGGCACTGAATCGTGAACGTAGAAGAAGCCGCATGACGTTCTCCTATGACACAAACCTGCTTGATTCCTATTCAGAGAATGGTCTCAAGGGGGCAAAAGGCACAAAACACTAATACAAACATATGGCGGATATACTCCGCCTTTTGTATGAGAACCAAAACAGTACCTTAACCCTTTCCAGTGTGCTCTGCTTTGGTATAATAAAAGAAAAAGAAAGAAGGTAAATATTATGTCAACACCACATAATGAAGCATCAAAAGATCAGATTGCTAAATCTGTACTCATGCCGGGAGACCCGCTGAGAGCTAAGTTTATTGCAGAGAACTTCTTAGAAAATGCAGTTCTTGTCAACAATGTCCGCGGTATCGGCGGCTATACTGGAACATACAAAGGAAAGCCGGTAACAGTTATGGCTTCTGGTATGGGTATGCCGTCTATCGGTATTTATTCCTATGAATTGTTCAAGGATTATGATGTCGACAACATCATTCGTATCGGCTCAGCTGGTGGTTATACAGCAGATCTCGATATCTATGATGTCGTAATGGCAACTGCAGCATATTCTGAGAGTACCTTTGCTAAAGTACAGTGCGGTTATACAGAAGATACACTCGAACCATCTGCTGCCTTAAATGAGAAATTGAGAAGAGCTGCAGCACAACTCAACATTCCTCTCCATGAAGGTGTCATTCACTCTTCCGATGTCTTCTACCATGAATCAGAAGATTATAGAAAAGAAGTCGTAGAAGATAAGCATTGCGTTGCAGTAGAGATGGAAAGCTTTGCTTTATTCAACAATGCTAGAGTACTCGGCAAGAATGCTGCATGCCTCTTAACGATCTCTGATAGTTTTGTTTCCAACAAACAGACAACACCAGAAGAACGTCAAACATCTTTCACAAACATGATGAAGATTGCTTTGGAAGCAGCTATTGCAGAATAACTAAGAAAGACCAAGGGAGGAAACGGTAATGCTGAGAATAGGAATGCTTACCAGCGGCGGTGACTGTCAAGCCTTGAACGCTGCTATGCGCGGTGTCTACAAAGGTGTTATGACAAACGCCAAAGAACCAGTTGAATTCTATGGTTTTGAGGATGGCTACAAAGGATTGATCAATGCCCGCTTCAGATTGTTAACAGAAGATGATTTTTCCAACATCTTGACAGTAGGCGGAACGATCCTGGGTACTTCTCGTACACCATTCAAGCAGATTCATGAACCATTACCAGATGGCCGCGATAAAGTAGAATGCATGAAGCAGACATATCTAAAATTGCAATTGGACTGCCTTGTTATGCTTGGTGGAAATGGTTCTACTAAAACTGCAAATCTTCTCTGTGAAGAAGGTCTTAATGTCATCACCCTGCCTAAAACGATCGATAATGATCTTTGGGGCACAGATATGACTTTTGGTTTTCAAAGTGCGGTAGATATCGCCACAAGATGCATTGATGAGATCCATACAACAGCCAACTCTCATGGTCGTGTCTTTATTGTAGAAGTCATGGGACATAAAGTAGGATGGCTACCTCTGAATGCAGGCATTGCCGGCGGTGCGGATATCATTCTGCTGCCAGAGATCCCATATGAACTAGATAAGATCCTGGAAGTAATCGAAGAACGTGACCGTCAGGGTAAACGTTTCACAATCATTGCTGTAGCAGAAGGTGCGATTTCTAAGCAGGATGCCCAACTTTCTAAAAAGGCTTATAAGAAAAAGTTGGAAAATTATACTTTCCCATCTGTTTCCTATGAATTAGCAGATCAGATCACAAAGGCCACAGGTCGTGAAGTTCGTGTAACAGTACCTGGTCATATCCAGCGCGGCGGTACACCTGTTGCCTATGACCGTGTCTTCTCATCTCGTCTTGGTGCAGAAGCAGCTAAATTGATCCTCAAGAAGAAATTTGGAGTCATGGTTGGTTATAAGAATCGTGAAATGATCACTGTCCCTCTAAAAGAAGTAGCAGGTCGTTTGAAGACCGTTGATCCAAACGCCGAGATTATCAAAGAAGCAAAGTTTATCGGTATCTCCTTTGGAGACTAAGTGAAAATAAGCGTCTTTTCGCACATGCGAAAGACGCTTTTTCTATTTCTTCCAACACAATACCGCTGCCGCAATCCCACTGATACCAAGCAGCCACGGCCACATAACAACATGTTTCTCTTCTTCATGTACCGACTCATGTTGCGGTGCTGATTTGTTCACTTTCTTTTCTGTAAACTGTTCTGTGTGTATGGTTAATACAGGTATTTCATCCGGTGCTGTCGCCGGCATTGTATATACGATATCTGTTTCCATCTTTTTATGTCCCGTTGGTGCTTTCAACTGCTTCAATTTATATGCTTTACCAGCTTCTAATTCACATTGTAATTCATGGGCAGAAGATGTACTGACCCATCTCTCCTGTTCCGTACCTGTTTCATCTAGTAAAGCCAATAGTGCACCTTCCACATAAGCACCTCTATGATCTTTCAGCTCCACTGCCAAGCGTACCTTCTGCAGATCCTCTACATATGGAACATATGCCTGATGCACACCAATTTTACGCATACCGCCTCCGTAATACCCCTTTCCTTGCGAAGGAATATACAAATAGTATTCCCCCTCCCTCAGATCAGCATCTTTTCTTTCTCCTGCAAATATGACTTGTCTGTCATAGATATCATAAACAGGCTGCTCTCCTCTTTCATCCATATACAGTCTTGTCTCAACCGGTACTTCTACATGTAAAGTATGATATGGTTCTACAACAAGTTGATATGCACTTTCTTGTTTTGTCATGGGCACTGTAAACGATAATGGCTGTACAGGAATAAATCCCTTTAGATCACTAGCTTGTGCCAAGGTATAACTGCGGCCTGGTTCTAATGCACATATCTTCTTACCTGTAAATCGTTCGATGATCCTGCCATTGTCGCGTACAAGAAGATCCATTTGCAAATGATCTTCTGATCCTTTTATACTTGCCCCCAATGTTACAAGACATGGTTCATAGGGAAGATCTACCGTTGTCCCGTGACGTGCAACCGTGATCTTTTCGACACCAAGCCAAGGATACTGCTTTGTTCCTTTTTCCAACTGTTTTAAGTAATATGTTCCAACACGCAGCCGATACCTGCCACCCTTGATGCGTACTAAGTCATGCCCTTTTTGATCCCTTGCTGCAAATTTACAGCGTGCATCTTGATATAGACCATAAACACTACCATTCTCATTTTGCAATGTAAGTTCAGCAAACGATATAACGGGCAATCTAATATCATACTTACTTTCCCTTGTGATCGTCATCGTTAAAGAATCAGAACAAGCATACTGGTCTATTGACAAAGCAGACATGACATATGTCTCTCCCTGTACCAATCCCGTGATCATGACCCCTTCTTCCGTACATGGAATACGTTGCAAGATCCTGCCCTGTGTATCACGTACAATAACAGTACCCCGGTAAGCATGTCCCTCTTCCATGATCCTTGCAAAGACCGTAAATGCACTTGGCTGTAAATGTACCTTAGGACAGCTTCCTTTTGGATCCACATGAACACTTACAGGTTCTAGATCATAAAAACCAGCTTGAGCAGCAGTTTTGATGGTATAGGTATGATCACGCTGTACTGTAAATACATGTTCTTTTCCATCATTGCTATACTTTGCCATCTCTTTTTCACCATCTTGTAAAATGATCTGATAGTTCTCACTACCCTCCATAAATACATGCATTTGCAATGGCTTTGGTCTTAATATGATCTGTTCTTCTTTCTCATGATCTACATCGATCACATGCACTTCCTCATCCTCATAGTAAGTATCTGGATACTCTGCTCGATAGCTGTATTTTCCACCCTGCAGCCATATCTCTTCTCCTATCTTTGCTGTAAGAGGTTCTTCCCCATCTAACAACGGCTTTTCCCCTTTCTCATCTTCGTACAAGTGCACCAATGTCTCTTTAGGTCCTTTAAATACGATCCGTGCTTTCTTTTCATGTTCCAAAACATATACGACCTGTTCCTTAGGGGCAAACTCAGCAACCTCGATCTCTACATCGATCGGCATATACTTTTGCTGTTCTTTCTCTATGAGTTGATACTTTCTACCCGCTTCCAGCAAATGTCCTATCGCAATCTCTTCATTCCCTTTTACCTCCTTTTCTTTCTCACCATCTTTTAAGATAAATGTACCTTCTAGAGATTCTTCACCATAATGTGGTTGTAATACTACATCAATAGGATCCAATTCTATTTCTGTCAGCTCCTCAACAGGTATCTTATCTTTTGTGAAATATGCCCCCGAGATCGTTGTTTCTTGTTGTAAAAAACAAGATTTATATGCAGAAGGTATCGTCAAAAAACCTTGTTTATCTACTATCAATCGTTCAGCTAACGGTTCTTCATCCTCCGCATTTTCATATACTGCATATACGATACCTTCCGCTGGTTCTTCCAATAAAGTAACAGGAACACGGGTATCAGCCATCCCCATCGCTTGCAAGGCAGCAGTTCCCATCATCAAAAATGACAGTAAAACTTTAAGCATACTGCACCTCCTTTTGTTCCTTATACATCACATTGCATAAACAAGTATCAATGGCCATCTCCAACATTTCCGCTTCCGTATGCATATCATCAGCAACCTTTTTGAGATCTTCTTTTCCAACAAGTACACGCCACAGCAACACCCGCATACCGATTCCTTCCCACTGTTCTGCCGCATCCATGATATGGTCAACATATGCGATCTTTGCGGAGGCTTGATGAAGCAGTTTCATTTCTTGACCACACTCTTGATGTCCAGCTCTTTTCATACGGATCATATCCACCAAACATCTTCTTATCACATGATATGAACTATATCCAGACATAACCTGTTTTAGTCTATTTAGATTTATTTCGTTACAATACATACGATTTCCTCCCTGCTCTCTCTTTATTCACACAAAAAACTAAAACCTGCATAAGATACATCACTCTTTTTTCTTCTTTTCTGATACAATTGAACCCGTTGGAGTAAAAGAATATGAGAAAAGCATTTGATTCAGAGAAATATTTAAGTTTGCAAAGAGATAAGATCATTGAACGTATTCATATGTTCGACGGTAAGTTGTATATGGAATTTGGCGGGAAGATGTTTGAAGACTTCCATGCAGCACGAGTACTGCCAGGTTACGAACCAAATAATAAGATCCGTCTTTTAACAGAGTTGAAAGACCAATGTGAATTGATCATCTGCATCAATGCCAACCACATTGAG
The DNA here is from genome assembly GCA_963556805.1 of uncultured Bulleidia sp. Taxonomy (GTDB): domain Bacteria; phylum Bacillota_I; class Bacilli_A; order Erysipelotrichales; family Erysipelotrichaceae; genus Bulleidia. The sequence goes on from CAUWCC010000002.1 coordinate 27,957, forward strand.
CAGGCAAAATCTAGAAGTGATCTAGGAATCAGTTATGACCAGGAAGTATTCCGACTCCTGGATGCTTTTAATTCCCTTGATCTATATTGCAAGAACGTTGTGATCACACAGTATGCAAACCAGCCGAGTATCGATGTTTTCAAACGCACATTGGAAAAAGCTGGTGTAAACTGTATTTTCCATTATCCGATTGCTGGGTATCCTACAGAAATCGATCACATTGTTTGTGAAGAAGGTCTTGGTCGTAATGAATATGCAAAAACAGAAAGAAATCTTGTCATTGTAACAGCACCAGGTCCTGGTTCCGGCAAGATGGCAACATGTCTTTCCCAGATGTATCATGATCACAAAAATGGCATCAAAGCTGGATATGCGAAGTTTGAAACATTTCCTGTTTGGAACCTTCCTTTGAATCATCCTGTCAATCTTGCATATGAAGCTGCTACAGCTGATCTTAATGACTTGAACATGATCGATCAGTATCATTTAGAGGCTTACAACAAGGTTGCAATCAATTATAACCGTGATATTGAGATCTTCCCTGTATTGAACTGCATCATCAGCCGTATCATGAAGACATCTCCGTATAAGTCTCCGACAGATATGGGTGTCAATATGCTTGGTTTCTGCATCAGTGATGATGAAGCTGCTAGAGAAGCTGCTAAGGCAGAGATCACTCGTCGTTACTTCCGTACATACTGCGATTATAAGACTGAGAAGGTATCTGCTGCCGCTGTACATAAGATCAATCGTTTGATGAATGAATGCGGTATTACTCCTTTGGATCGTAGAGTTGTTGTAGAAGCACGAAAGAAGGAAGAAGATACAGGTGAACCGGCAATGGCAATTGAACTTCCAGACGGCAGGATCGTAACAGGAAAGACTTCTGATCTATTCGGTCCTTCCTCTGCTGCTTTGATCAATGCCATCAAGACTATGGCAGGTATCCCAAAAGCAACACATCTCATTGAGCCTGAGGATGTTGTACCGATCCAGGATCTTAAAGTAAATGATCTTGGTAATCATAATCCACGTCTTCATTCAGATGAATTGCTTATTGCCCTGGCAATCACAGCGAAGAAGAATTTCTACGCTGCTAGAGCCTTGGCTGAGATCAAGAAGCTTAATGGTGCAGAAGCACATTGTACAGTAATGATGCCGGAAGAAGATGCTTCTATTTACCAAAGATTGGGCATCAATGTCACAATGGATCCTCGCTATCAGCAGCAAAAGCTTTATCATGGCAAATAATATCGGAAAGACGGGTCATCCGTCTTTTCTTTTTGGTGTATGATGACAGTATGGATAAAGATAAGATGATACAAGCAGTCCGTTGGTATGAAGGCGATGTTTCTTCTGCTGATGATCCCGTTCTAGCAGATACAAAAGCATATGTAACATACAATGCTGTATTCTTCACAGGTACAGCCAATGAAGAAGCGAAAGTTCGTGAGAAGAAATACCTTAATCCTGCTTTCTTTTCCCATTGTGAAAAGATTTATGGTAAGGATTCTTTAACTGCTCATATCATAGATGCAATGTTCATGTGCAATCATCCATCTATTACAACATATCGCGTAGAACGGCTCTATGACTTTCAAATGATGCAGAAGTATCAACACACCATATCCTTTACCTCTACTTCCAATAACGGCTTCCTAGGCAATTACACGGACAAAGAAGGTATCGTTCTCATGGTATGTCATCTTAGTGCAGATACACCTTGTCTTGTACTTTCTTCCTTTCTGCCCCATTATGCAAAAAGTGAAGAAGCTGAAGTGTTACTACCACCATGGCTGAAGATGGACATACAGGAAGTACCCATGACAAAACAAGAAAAAGAAATCAAGGATATGTATGGAAGACCACCTTTTGGTAAATATGAGATCTGGTTTACAGATCTCCATTTGCCAAATATCTCATGTGATAAGCCAAATGCAGAAATGATTGCAACTGCACAGGATATATGTAGATGTATCAATGCACAACAGCAGTACAAAGACATATCAGCATATGAACTATGTAAGAAATACTGCCGTAAGTTAACAATCGAAACAATGCAGAAACGGATTGAAAAAGGGCATACAGACTAACTGTACACCCCTATAGATTCGTTTCTTATTTTTTGTCTACTTTATGATATCGCAGGGAACAAATATCATCTCCCTTAGCAATACACTTAGGAAGATCAAGCTTACTACCATAACATTCCCCAATACCATGATCACCACACATAGCAATATCACACAACATAGCGATCTGTTCATCCGTACATCCTGCCTTCTGCCAAGCTTTTACTAATGGACAATAGTGAAAATCAATATCCAATTCATCATCTGTACTCTTCAAAACATCCATTTCAAAGACAAGCTGTGCCGGTTTTGTAAACAAAGTCTTCTTCAACCCTTTCAGACTATCTGTTTTACCCTTCTTAACAAGATCTGCCCCTTGTGAAAAACCGCAGCGCTTAACTGCATCACTGCCGAAATCACGTGGATCTAAACCTCTTTTTTCAGCCTCATCACAAAGCAGATACAACCAATGTGCACGATGTTCCAACTGTGCACGGATGGCTTGTAGCAAACCGTTCTTATACTTCGGCTCATTCTTTACGATACTCATATTTCCTCCTCATATCTTCTTATAAAGTCTTTATATACACATACACACTGTCCAATATTCTCGATCCCTATATTTTCATTATCCCCATGTACAGAAGCAAATCTTGCCGGATCAAGATCGATCGGTGCAAACCTCAGGATTGCTTCTGCAATATCTGTAAACCGACGTGAATCTGTTCCAGCTGTCAACAAAAATGGTGCAGATACAACATCCGGCATATCCTCTGCCAATACTTCTTCCAAGATCTCAAACTGCTTAGATGTAAAGGAAGACGGTCGACAATAGTCACGTTCCATCAATGTGATCTCAACCCCATACTTCTCTGCGATCTTCCGTATCTTTTCCATTTCCTCTTCCATATCTTCTTCACGAATGCATCTAACAAATAGAGTAGAAGACGCTTCCTTTGCCTTGATCTGCGGATCTAACGAAGAACCTGCTGTGATCGTTGTAAAGACAGCACTCGATGCTAACATTGCTCTAGCTGGCGGAATCGTCATCATGATCTTTTTGATGATCGGAGCAAATACTCCTAGATGCCCAAACAAGATATTCATAGGAAATGACATATATGGAGCATGTGTTTCAAAAGTAGCTTTTACTTCAGGATAGAACTTACTCTTGAATATCTTCTTTTTCTTCTTTTCCACTTCCTGCATAAACCCGCTCAAACACATGATCGCGTTCTCGTCATCCGGATTAAGGCCACCATGTCCTTTCCGATCCAAAGATACATGACAGCGATACATATGCCTGCTCTTTTCATGTACAGCAATCATCGCACTCTTACCAGACCATCCTGGGATCATCCCCGAAGTAACAGCACCACCTTCATCCAACACAACATCAAAACGGATATTTTTCTCTAAAAACCACTTTACTGCCAAGACCATGCCATCGCCGCATACTTCCTCATTGTTAGAAGATCCAATATAGAGGTCAAACCCTTCCGGGATCCAATTGTCCTCAAGCAATTCCTCTACTGCCTGCATTTCTGCAAATAACGGTGTCTTAGTATCCACTGTGCCCCGCCCATACAGTGCACCATCTTTTTCAACAGCACAAAATGGATCAGAATCCCATCCATCTGTTCCCTCTACGACATCATGATGCGACATCAACAACACATTCTTATGTGCACGATGACCTTTTATGATATAGAAAAAACATCCCGTGCCAAATGTCAATTTCTCTGCTTTACTTGTCAAAAGCGGAAAGTTCTCTTCTACAACTTGATAAAACTTTTGAAAAGATGCATCGTTCTCACCATTTCTTTTAAATACAGTTTTACAATCAATCATCTTTTTTAACTTTTCAACATACATCTGGATCTGTTCCGGACTTGCATTCTTTCTTGCACTCTCAGGCTTTAAAACTCTTTTCTTCATGCTTTTCCCCCGCAATCATTTTTAATACTTTCTTTTCATTGTACATAGATAAAAAGACTAGTGATATCACACTAAACAAACCTGCGATCGCACCCGTTAGTTTAACGCCTAACAAACCTACGGATGACCCCTGTACAGCCCCAATCGCCAAAATACTGGAAACGCCGATCATGGCACAAGCAGATGCGATCTTTTCAATAAAAGTCTTCACAGCCGAAAAGATACCTTCACGGTTTACCCCATGGAGAATACTATCCTGCTGGATGATATCGGATACAACAGATTGCGGGAGAATATTGATCGAAGCAAATGGAAAAGCAACTGCCAATCCCATTCCTAATCCCAATAATAATTCATGCCCTTTTGCCATAGCCGCAAACTGATCACCGAAAAAGATAAACGTATATACGATAGTAAAAATAATACCTGAAGCAAACAGCAGCGGTTTCTTTCCAACTTTCTGACTCATCTTGACGATGAGCGGGAAGAAACATAGTGCTGCAGCAATTGCCGTCAACATAACTAAGAATGATCTTGATTCTGGTACATGCAGTAGAATCGTAATGTAGTACAGCATAGAAGACTGAAAGAAAGCCATGGCTATACCACTGAACAAATCACCTAAACTGACCACACAAAATCACGATTTCTCATTACTGTTCCAAATGACTGCAATACCGATTCTGTAGGACGATGACTACATGTCGTATATTCTTTCTCATCAAATGCATAAGCACTCAATAAAAGACATAAAGCCCCGATACAAGCAAACAAAGCAAAGACTAACCGCCATGAAGTCAAAACAGATAAACCTGTTTTCTTGATCACGTCTACAAACAATGTGGCCGCATACATAAAGGAACTCGCCCCATGAAGAAAGCCGTACTTACAGCGTAGTAACCCACTCTTTCCTGTGCATCTGGAATGATCTCTGGTACCAAAGCATTCCTTGGAATAAAGAATAATGTATAGCATACATAGTAAGCTGCCAAGAAGACACCAACCCATACCGCATTTGCAAAAGAGCCTGGTGCAAATGGTGCAAAGAAGATCAACAATATCGATAATGCATATGGCAGGGCTGCTCTTCTCATAAAAGGCATCCTTCGACCTTCTGCGTGCTGACATTTGTCAGACCATCCTGCTACCAAAGGATCAGTAACAGCATCGATCAGTCTGCCGATTCCTGTTAAGAGTGCCATGATCGTAATAAAGCCGAACAAACGAGATTGCGGCAATAAAGCCGGCAGACCACTTTGTACAGTTGGTTGAAAAAAGTATAGTAAATAATTGCCGATCATACCGTTAAACAAACCTTTGGCGATATCTGCCAAACAATAACGGTACATCTTCCGCTTGGGCAATCCCCTCTTCATGATGTATTTCCCCCCTTAAATTTATATAATTATACCATATTGCGTACATACCTCCTTTTCTTCTGTTCCTTTTCATGTTCAAGAAACAATTTCGTCAATATCGACAAAAAAACAGTCATGTTGCCACAACTGTTTGATCTTCTTACTTTAAATTTTCAATATAGATCGTACGCAAGAGTTTCTCAACTTCTTCGCGTTCCGCTAATTCTTCGCTTGCTGCAGATGCACTTCCGCATGCAACAGCCTTCATCAAAGCTCTCGACATTGAACCTGTTTCCACATATCCACTGATAAAGCCAGCAACAGCAGAATCACCCGATCCTACTGTATTGACAACATCGACCTGCGGTGCCTTGCAGAAGTATTCTTCCCCGTCTTCACTGACCAGTACCGCACCTGTTTCACCAAGTGAAACAAGAACATTGCGAGCTCCGCGGTCCTGCAACGTATGTGCTGCCTTTACGACCTGTGAGACTTCCTGCAAAGACTCACCGATCACAGCTTCCAATTCCTGGCGATTCGGTTTGATCAAGAATGGATGATATGCCAAAGTTTCTGTCAACAACTCACCCTCTGCATCCACGATCAAACGGCACCCTCTCTTCTCTACCAAAGCTGCAATATCCGCATATGTATGACGGCTCAAGCAAGAAGGCACACTGCCACTGACGACCAAGATATCATTTGGTGTCAAACGTGACAAAGACTTCTCCAGCAAAGACATGTTTTTTTCTGAGATCTTAGGACCCATACCATTGATCTGTGTTTCAGGATCCCCTTTCATCTTGATATTCACACGTGTAAAACCGCTTTCTGCCTCGATCAGATCTGCCTCAATACCGCGCATCATCAACTCCCGACGAAGTGTTTTGCCGCTGTTGCCAGCCGCAAAGCCAATAGCAAGACAGGAGTGCCCAAGATTTGTTAAAACAGTTGCTACATTAATACCTTTTCCACCTGGAAGAATCTTTTCCTCATCGGTACGATTCACTACCCCAAGCTGAAAATCTGCTACATGTATGATGTAATCCAAAGAAGGATTCAAAGTAATTGTTACGATCATACTAACCCCCTTCTAGTTATTTATACTTCTATTTTACGCTTCTGCTGCCAATCCTACAACGAAACAAAAGACTGCAAATGCAGCCTCTGTTTTGATGATACATACGAAACTGTAGTAATAATATGGGAAGGAAAGAAAATAGTTCGTATCATATCGAATTCACTTTAACGCTTCTTCATGCAAATCATGATTTCAAGCTAGAACAAGAAGGACTCTGTGTAAACAGAAGGAAGAGAGAGGAGGATCTCATCATGCATCTTTCTGCTGCATCCTACACATTATCCTTCATGCCCCTGCTTGTGAATTCACTATACGACGCATATTGAAAAGTGTCAATTATTTACGCAAATTATAACAACTATTTTTTCAATTGTTTTGTAATTTCTTACATTTTTTTCAAAAATAAATATCCGACAATGCGGATATCAACTTTTTTACTTATTAAGACCTTGCAATTTTTCTCTAACTTCATCAATGATTGCTTCTGGAACCATACCTTCAATATTCCCTCCATATGCAGCAATCTCTTTTACTACAGATGAAGATAAAAATGAATATTCTGGTCTAGCAATGATCAACATCGTTTCAATATTTGGATTCAACTTCATATTAGCTGTTGCCTGCTTCAATTCATATTCATAATCCGATACAGCACGTATACCACGAATGATGGCGACCGCTCCAAGCTTCCTTGCCATCTCTACTGTCAATCCTTCACCGATCAAAACGTTAACATTATTCACTCCTGGAATAGAATGCAAACTTTTTTCAATCATTGTCTGACGTTCAAGAGCTGTATATACACAACGCTTATTCGGATTCTGCATAATAAGTACCGTTACCTCATCAAACATTCTGCTTGCCCGTTCAATGATATCAAGATGACCATTTGTAATTGGATCAAATGTACCTGTATACACTGCTTTCATAATACTCTCACTTCCTCAAGAACTTTCTTTCACAAAGCTGAATAAAACCCATTTCCGTATTCCCTTTCCCTGTTGCGAGACCTTGAATACGCCATGTGAATATGTTAACATATTTCTGTTTGAAAAGTAAACATAAGGAGGACTCTTGAGCGCTATGGCTAAGAACTTTAGTGAACTTTTATCCAGACTTTCTGAATGTGAGAAGAAAGTCCTGTCCGTTGCATGTGCACAGGATAAGGCAGTACTTGAATCTGTCAAGGAAGCACATGAACAGGGCATCGTTGATGCAATTCTTGTTGGTGATGAAGCAAAGATTCGTGCAATCGCAGCTGAGATCGGCATGAATGCAGATGACTTCAAGATCATCAATGAACCAGATGATGCTGTTGCACCGTTGACAGCAGTTAAGCTCGTCCATGATGGCGAAGCAGATATGTACATGAAGGGACTTCTTCCTACAAAGAACTTCCTGAAGTCTGTACTGAACAAAGAAGTTGGTTTAAGAACAGGTAAGCCGTTGTCTCATGTTGCTGTATTTGAGATCCCAGGCATTGAAAGATTGCTGTTCTTCTCTGATGTTGCATTCATTCCGTATCCTAATTTGGAAGATAAGAAAGCTATCATCGGTTATGACGTTGATGTTGCCAATGCTTGCGGTGTAACAAACCCAAGAGTTGCGCCATTGGCAGCTGTTGAAGTAGTAAATCCTAAGATGCAGGCTACTGTTGATGCAGAGGAACTCCGTAAGGCTAATGAAGCTGGTGAGATCGAGGGTTGCATCGTTGATGGTCCGTTGTCTTTGGATATCGCTCTTTATGAAGATGCTGCTATCGAAAAGGGTGCTCAGGATCGTCCTGCTGCTGCGAAGGCAGATATCCTCCTCTTCCCTGATATCCATGCAGGTAACCTTGTATATAAGACAATTACACACATGGTTCCAAACATTAAGAATGGTAATGTACTGGTCGGTACTGCTGCACCAGTCATCTTGACATCTCGCTCCGATACAAAGGAAACAAAGGTATACAGCATTGCTCTTGCAGCTATGCTCGCTGAACATATGAAGAAGGTAAATGGTTAATATATGGCATACAACATTTTAGCAATCAATCCAGGTTCCACATCCACAAAAATCGCTATCTTCGAAGATGAAAATAAGGTAGCAGAAGTAGTTCTTGATCATCCTGCAAGTGAGATGGCCAAGTTCCCTAAGACGATCGATCAGTTGGATTTCCGTTATCACGTAATCCTCGACTATTTGAAGTCTCAGAACTATGATGTAAACAAGCTTGATGCTTGTGTCGGCAGAGGTGGTTATCTGCATCCAATCGAAGCGGGTACTTATACAGTAAACGATGCAATCGTTCATGACTTAACAATTGCTCTGCATGGTGACCATGCTGCAAACCTTGGTGGTCTTTTGGCTAAGAGAATTGGCGATCCGCTCGGTATCCCTTCCTACATTGTTGACCCAACTGCTGTTGATGAATTGCAAGATGTAGCACGTATCTCTGGTATGCCTGATATTTCCAGACGTTCCTTGATCCATGCTTTGAATATCCGTGCTGTCACACGTGAATATGCTAAGTCTGTAGGTAAGAAGTTTGATGAAGTAACTTGTGTTGTTGCACATATGGGCGGTGGTTGCACTACTGTTGTTATCCAGAATGGCAAGGTCATCGATATGTACAATGGTCTTGATGGTGATGGTGCTTTCTCTCCTACAAGAAGCGGCGGTGTTCCGGTCGGTGATTTGATCAGACTCTGCTACTCTGGCAAGTATCCGACAGTTGATGACATGATGAAGAGAGCTGTTGGTGATGCAGGTATGGTTGCTTACCTTGGTACTGCTGACCTTCGTGAAGTTGATAAGATGATCGAAGCAGGCAATGAAAAGGCTAAACTCGTTAAGGATGCATTCATCTATCAGCATGCTAAGGACATTGCTGCTCTTGCTGCTGTAGCACATGGTAAGGTCGATGCTATCATCCTCACTGGCGGTATCGCTTATGGTCAGTCTGTTGTTGATGGTATTGCTTCTTACGTTGATTGGATCGCTCCAGTTGTTGCTATTCCTGGTGAAAGAGAAATGATCGCTCTTGCTCAGGGTGCATTGAGAGTATTGACTGGTGAAGAAGAAGCTAGAGTATACGAAGCTGACTAATTTTCCACATAAAAAATAAGGCTTATCGCTTATGCGATAGGCCTTTTATTATGCTTCACAAACTTTCATTTTAGACATCTTGAACATCCAGCTTCCTAAGGCATGATGCATCAGTTCCATAACCTCTGTACCAGACACTTTACCACCATGTACCATTACTTCCATATCTCCACTCTTACCTGTTACAAAGACCGATGAAGATACAAAGCCATTTCTCAGATAAAACTTACGACGTGCCCTACGCTGGTCTGCATTGTCTGCTGTATCATCTACCTTCTCGATCAACAAAACGATCTTCTTACCATCTAATTCACGCTCTAATTCATGCAGTAAATATCCACCGGTCCCTCTACCTCTAACCATATCATTCACAGCAAGATAGTCTACTAATACTGTATTCTTATACGGAATGATCATAGCAAATCCCATGACATTTCCATCCTCACATGCGGTGTAGATCTTCTCGTTCCCATTTTTAAAAGCTTTTTTAACACGAGAAAACGGCTTTCTCTCTACTTTAGGAAAAGCTTCTTTGTAGATTGCTTTTACAATATCCCATTGTTCATCCTTCAATTCATCAAATCGCATTTTTCTACCTCCACTTTGCATATGGCATGATAAGGTGTACAGTTACTGTAAGGTAAATGGACAATGCAAAACAAATATCTATATACGACAGGTGAGTTTGCCAAACTAAACAACACGAATAAGAGAACACTTCATTATTATGATGAGATTGATCTCTTTTCACCTGCATACAAAGATCCTGAAACAGGGTATCGTTATTACACATGTTATCAAACAGCACAGCTGTCGTTTATACGTATGCTGAGGGAATCTGGTTCCTCTATTCAAGAAATCAAAACTTATACATCCTCTCCTTCTACCGAAAGTTTTAAAGCACTTGCGGAAAGTCACATTTTAGATATCGATCAACAAATCAATAAATTGATAAAAGCAAAAATATTCCTTCAGCAAAAGGTCACTAAGTTGAAAACCGCGGAGCATTGTCAACATGGCCAAATAGAAGTGATCACAGTACCTGAACAAAAATTACTTTTATCTGGCCCTATCAATGGCCGATATGGTGAGGATGATGATCAAGAAGCAGCATCATTTACTGATCGTCTCAAAAAGAAATATACGTTGTTTGAAAGCTTTGGAAGTCGGATCTCTGTTGATCATCTTTGTCAAAATACATATGACTGTTTCTACTATACTGTTCCAGATGATGAATCAGATTATGATGCGATAAGACCTGGTGGGGAAGTTATACGTACTTATAGCATCGGCAGTTGGGAAGCGATCCCTGATATATATAAGCACGTGATCCTGTATGCACAAGAACAAGGTCTTGAACTTTATGATCATGCTTATGAAGAGGGTCTAAATGAAGCTGTGATCCATGATATATCCGAATATATCACCATGATCACCATACCATGCAAAAGAAAAAGATAGATCACTGCTTGATCCATCTCTCAAAACAAAACACAATGCCATTTTCCTCTTCGTCCTGCCCCTTCTCACAGCAAGACCAACATGTATCTAACACTGGAAAGAAAGCGTCAGAAACAGGCGAAACAGACACCTTAGTCAAATATAGCTCTGACATGTACGGCAGCAATTGCTCATATACAGAACTACCGCCTAATACCCATACCTCATCCAGATCATGTACCTCTGCATATTTCTTTAAATCATCCAAAGAATGCAGCACATCTGCACCATCATACGTTTCCAATGTCTTGGATAAAACTAAATTTGTCCTGCCAGGAAGCGTTTTTTGTTTTGGAAAAGAATACAAAGTCTTGCGACCATATACAACCGTTTTTCCCCAAGTTAATTCTTTGAATCTTTTCAAATCTTTTTTAATATGCACAAGCAGATGATCCTTGTACCCAATGCCGCCATTCTCACAAACTGCAGCTATTCCAATATATTTTGTCATATTACCACCTACGATACTATCTTACTACATATAGAAAAAGCCGATCCAAAGATCGGCTTGCGCGTTCGATTATAGTAATTCCTAAGATTAGTCCTTAGCTGCAAGAGCTGCCTTCAGCTTCTCTGTCAAAGCTGGAACGATCTTGTTCAGATCGCCTACGATACCGTAGTCAGCAACATCGAAGATCGGAGCATTCTCATCCTTGTTGATAGCAACAATGATGTCAGACTCTTCCATACCTGCAACATGCTGAATAGCACCAGAGATACCAATTGCAAAGTATACATGAGGTCTTACAGTCTTACCTGTCTGACCAACCTGCAATTCCTTAGGAAGCCAGCCGTTATCAACAACAGCTCTGGAACATGCTACTGTCCCACCGAGTACTTCAGCCAAGTCTTCCAAGAGCTTGAAGTTCTCAGCAGAACCAACACCACGACCACCAGATACAAGGATCTTAGCTTCAGCGATATCAGCTACTTCAGAAACTTCCTTAACAACTTCCTCGATTTCTACATAGCAGTTGTTCTTTTCGAGCGGTGCAGTCCAGTTGATTACTTCAGCCTTAGCACCTTCGATAGGTGTAATCTTCTGCATAACACCTGGACGAACAGTAGCCATCTGCGGACGGTTGTTCGGACATGCGATAGTAGCAATTGTGTTACCACCGAATGCAGGACGTGTCATGAGAAGCTGCTGATGCTTCTGTTCCTTACCAGGTACTGGATTGAGCGGGAAATCACCGATTTCCAACTTTGTGCAGTCAGCTGTCAAACCTGTCTCAACACGAGCAGATGTTCTAGGACCGAGGTCACGACCGATAGCTGTAGCGCCAACCAATACAATTTCAGGCTTGAATTCATCAATGAAACCAGACAAAGCCTGTGTATATGGTTCAGTTCTGTAATCCTTCAATTCAGGATCGTCGATAACAACGACTCTGTCAGCACCATAAGCAGCCAACTCATCAACCAAGCCGCCTACCTGGTAACCGATCAAAACAGCTGTAACTGTCTTGTCATCCAGATCGTTAGCAAGATCTCTAGCCTTGCCGAGGAGTTCCAGGGCAATCGGAGACAACTTACCATCTACCTGCTGGGCAAAAATAGCAGTACCCTTGTATTCTTCAAGATTCTTCTTAATCATCTGATGTTCTCCTCCAATTCCTTAGATAACGTGCTTCTCAGCAAGCACATTGACAATGTAGTCAGCAGCTTCAGCCGGAGAATCCGGAGTAACTACTGTACCCTTGCCCTTAGCAACCTTATCGGAAGCCTTAGCGATCATTGTAGGGGAACCAGCAAGACCGATGTTGGAATCGTCAACATCCAACTGAGCTCTACCCCAAACTGTTGTTTCCTTGTTGAAAGCATCGAAGATTCCACCAGGAGTCATGTAACGAGGTTCATTCAACTCAGAAAGAGCTGTGATCAAGCAAGGCATCTGAGCCTTAACGATCATGTAACCATCATCGAACTGTCTCTTGACTTTAACTGTATTGCCTTCTACCTCAACCTCACGAGCATAGGAGATTACAGGAAGATGCAAATGTTCAGCGATCTGCGGACCAACCTGAGCAGTATCACCATCGATAGCCTGACGACCTGTGAAGATCAGATCATATTCCATATTCTTCAAAGCACCAGCAATTGTAGAAGATGTAGCCCATGTATCAGCACCACCGAGAACACGGTCAGTGATGAGCAAGCCTTCATCAGCACCCATAGCCATAGCTTCACGAAGAACCTCATCAGCCTTCGGGAGACCCATTGTTACAGCTGTAACTGTTACATTTTCAGGATCCTTATCCTTGATTCTCAAAGCAGCTTCAAGACCTGCCTTGTCATCAGGGTTCATGATAGCGAGCATTGCGCCTCTATCCAAAGTTCCGTCTGCCTTAAACTTAACGCCGCCAGCTGTATCCGGAACCTGCTTAATGCATACTACGATTTTCATTTATCCGTTCTCCTCCTGCTTATTTCAAAAGATCGCCAGAGATAACCATTCTCTGTACTTCAGATGTACCTTCGTAGATTTCTGTGATCTTAGCATCTCTCATCATACGTTCAACTTCATATTCTCTGATGTAGCCGTAGCCGCCGAGGAGCTGTACGCACTTTGTAGTAACATCCATTGCTGTTTCAGCTGCGAAAAGCTTAGCTTCTGCTGCTTCTACAGAATATCTGGACTGGTTCTTCTTAGCTTCTGCTGCTCTATAAACGAGGAGCTTAGCAGCCTGAACCTGAGTTTCCATGTTAGCCAACTGGAACTGTGTGTTCTGGAATGCAGAAATAGATCTGCCGAACTGCTTTCTTTCCTTAACGTATGCAACTGTTCTCTCAAGAGCACCTTCAGCAAGACCCAAAGCCTGAGCAGCGATACCAATACGACCGCCGTCCAATGTATGCATAGCGTTAGCAAAACCCTTGCCACGAACACCGAGCAAGTTATCCTTAGGAATTCTGCAATCCTGAAAGATCAATTCATAAGTTGCAGAACCACGGATACCCATCTTCTTCTCCTTAACACCGAATGTGAAGCCAGGAGTACCCTTTTCTACGATAAATGTAGAGAATCTCTTCTGCTTACGACCCTTCTTATCAAGAACGATGTCTGTATAAGCAACGATGATATAAATATCAGCTTCCTTACCATTTGTGATGAAGCACTTGGAACCGTTGAGGACCCACTCATTTGTTTCTTCATCGAAGACAGCCTTTGTCTGGCAGCCCTGAGCATCTGTACCAGCACCTGGTTCTGTCAAACCGAAAGCACCAAGCTTCTCACCCTTTGCAAGCGGAACGAGGAACTTCTGCTTCTGTTCTTCTGTACCGAATGTGTTGATCGGATCCATGCACAAAGATGTATGTGCAGAAACAATAACACCTGTTGTACCGCAAACCTTGGACAATTCTTCAACGAGCATGACATATGTCAAAGGATCGCAACCCTGACCACCATATTCCTTAGCGATCGGGACACCCATGAAGCCATACTTCTGCATCTTCTTAACAGTTTCTGTAGGGAACTGTTCTGTCTCATCAACATCAATTGCATGAGGCTTGACTTCTGTTTCAGCGAAATCCTTGAAAAGTTTCTGGGCCATCAAATGAGCCTTGTCTAACTGAAAATCCATTTATTTTTCCTCCAAATATAAGTGGTGCTGTGCACCGAACAACAGCGCCAGCCGTCACCTAAAACGACCAGCGCCGTCATAATATCGATTAAAGTTCGTCTACCGGTGTCTTGCCGCCGTTGCTGTAATCGTAGAAACCTCTACCAGACTTGCAGCCAAGATGTCCGCCTCTAACCATCTTCTTCAAAAGCATAGCTGGACGATACTTGGAATCACCTGTCTCAGCATAGAGAACTTCCATGATTGCAAGAACGATATCCAAACCAATGTAGTCGCCGAGTTCCAGCGGTCCCATCGGATGGTTGCAGCCAAGCTTCATAGCTGTATCGATACCGCTGATGCTTGCGATACCTTCGCTGTATACCTGAATACCTTCATTTACGAGCGGAATCAAGATTCTATTTACAACGAAACCAGGAGCTTCCTTAACCTGTACCGGAGTCTTGCCGAGCTTAACAGCGATCTCCTTAACAGCTTCAACTTCCTCTGCTGGTGTGTTGATACCAGCGATAACCTCAACAAGCTTCATAACTGGAGCTGGGTTGAAGAAATGCATACCGATAATCGGCTTCTTAAGACCTGCACCGATCTCTGTGATAGACAGAGAAGAAGTGTTGGATGCATAGATGCAGTTTTCGTTCTTAACGATCTCTTCCTGCAATTCCTTGAAGCAAGCCTTCTTCAGATCCATTCTTTCCAAAGCTGCTTCAACAACAAGATCAGGATCAACAGCCTGTGTATTAAGACCTGTAACGATCTTGTTGACGATGGCATCAGCATCTTCCTGAGCCATCTTACCCTTAGCAACTCTCTTATCGAGACCTGCCTTTACCTTTGCCTTACCACCATCTGCAAATTCCTGCTTAATGTCACACAGATAAACTGTTTCAACATCTGTACACTGAGCAAATGCCTGTGCAATACCACGACCCATTGTACCGGCGCCGATTACTGCTACCTTCATGTATATAATCCTCCTATATAGTTTTATTGTACTCTTTTATACAATTACTGATTGATGAAATTCTTTTCTTTTCTCTTTTCAACGAAAGCTGTCATGCCTTCCTTCTGATCAGCTGTAGAGAAGCACTCACCAAACAATCTTTCTTCCAAAGCAATTGCTTCGTCCATGTTCAATTCAAGACCTTCATTAACAGCCTTCTTGCACTGACGAACTGCAATCGGTGCATTAGCAGCGATCTGAGAAGCAAGCTTCTCAGCTGTCGGCAACAATTCTTCAAAAGGAACAACACTATTAACAAGACCAATACGGAGAGCTTCCGGAGCCTTGATATTACGTGCTGTATAGATCATCTGCTTAGCATAACCAGGACCTACCAAACGAGCCAATCTCTGTGTACCACCGAAACCAGGAGTGATACCAAGACCTGTCTCAGGCTGACCAAATACTGCGTTCTCGCTGCAGATACGGAAGTCACAAGCCATAGAAAGCTCACAGCCACCGCCCAAAGCGAAACCATTCACAGCAGCAATGACCGGAATCGGAAGTGTTTCAATTCTTCTGAATACATCATTGCCCTTCTTACCAAATGCTTCACCCTGCTCAGCATTGAGATCCTTCATCTCTGTGATATCAGCACCAGCAACAAATGCCTTTTCACCAGAACCTGTAACGATCACAGCACGAACTGTATCAAGATCAATCTGATCCAATGCAGCGTTAAGATCATCGAGAACCTGGCTGTTCAAAGCATTGAGCTGAGAAGGATTATCAATTGTAATGACGCTGATTGCGCCCTTGTTTTCATACTTTACGAAACTCATTATGTATACTCACCTTCAATTAGTCATCTTCGCGCTCAACAACAGTAGCACAACCCATGCCACCACCGATGCACAATGTAGCAAGACCTCTGTGAGCGTTATTCTGCTGCATAGCATAGAGCAATGTAACAAGGATTCTAGCACCAGAAGCACCTACCGGGTGACCCAATGCAATAGCACCACCATTTACATTCAACTTAGAAAGATCAAAACCAAGATCCTTACCTACTGCTACAGACTGAGCAGCGAAAGCCTCATTTGCTTCATACAGATCAAAATCTTCAATTGTAAGACCTGTCTTCTTCATAACCTTCTTAGTTGCAGCTGTTGGACCAACACCCATGATAGATGGATCAACACCAGCCAAGCAGCCAGCTACGAATGTAGCCATAGGCTTAACACCGAGTTCTTTAGCCTTTTCTTCGCTCATTACAACGATTGCAGCAGCACCATCATTGATACCAGAAGCATTACCAGCTGTAACAACGCCGCCTTCCTTACCAGAGCAGCACTTCAACTTAGAAAGGGACTCTGCTGTTGTACCAGGACGAGGACCTTCATCTGTGTCAACAATTGTAACAGCACCCTTCTTACCCTTGATTTCAACTGGAACGATCTCATCCTTGAAACGACCAGCTTCCTGAGCAGCAACAGCCTTCTGCTGAGATACAGCAGCAAACTCATCGAGCTCTTCACGTGTCAAATGCCACTGATCAGCAACATTCTCAGCTGTGATCATCATATGATAATCGTTGAACGCATCCCACAATGCATCGTTGATCATTGTATCAACAAGACCCTTCTTAGGAGCGTTCATTCTGTAACCGAAACGAGCCTGCGGCAATGCATAAGGTGCACGGCTCATGCTTTCCATACCACCAGCTACAACGATATCTGCATCACCTGCAGCGATCATTTCAGCTGCCATGTTAACGCAGTTCAAACCAGAACCACATACAACATTGACTGTAACAGCAGGTGTTTCAATAGGCAGACCTGCCTTCAAAGATGCCTGTCTAGCAGGGTTCTGACCAAGACCAGCCTGAATAACATTACCCATGTAAACATGTTCAACATCTTCCGGCTTGATACCAGCTCTCTTTACAGCTTCCTTGATGACAATAGCGCCCAGATCGACTGCCGGAACGCTGCTGAGCTGTCCGCCCATCTTACCAATGGCTGTACGGCAAGCACCAGCTAATACGATTTTCTTTGACATAAACTGTCTCCTCCATTTCGAGCAACTTGTTAAAGTTTTCTCATACCTCTATACGTTATCATATTCACAGGTCATCTTCAATCGAAAACAAATGAAAACAACATTAATTTCGAACAACTTTATGCCACTTTTCATCTTTTTTCACAAGCTCTCCCAACCCGTCAAACTTGTAGTCTTCCACATGTTAAAAATACATGATCTTGCACGATTACAAACATAGATCACACCATGCAAAAACACCTTCCACAACAAGCCGGTAATTTTCTAAAACAAAAATGTATAATGGAGATAATGGAGGTTTTATATATGGTGCAACGCAAAAAAAACAGTGCCTTCGCTATTTACAATATCTTAAAGGAATACGCTGACGAAGATCATCCGATCTCTCAAAGTGAATTAGCAAAAAAACTCGAAACATTATATCAGATTAAACTAGAACGACGGGCGATCTACAGCAATATCGATATGCTGAAAGAAATGAATATAGAGATCAGCACATGGAATGATAATAATAAGGGATATTACCTGAGTAATCGTCAATTCAGTGAAGGTGAGGTCACCCTTCTTTGCAATGAGATCCACGCTTCTCATTTTATCCCAAAAAACGAAAGCAACAAACTGATCAAGACTTTACTTGAAACACAGCCTCATTCCTTCCGCAAAGAATTTCATGAACAGATCTTTCTAGATAACAAACGCAAGACTGCTTGTCCTGAAATTATAGATAACTTCCGTAGCGTAAGTGCCGCTATCAACAAACAGCAGAAAATTGCTTTTGATTACATGAAATACGACGATGATCTGAAATTATCAAAATATAACAATGAGGGAAAATGGATCGCTAGTCCATACTACATCGTAAATGATAAAGAGCGCACATATGTCATCATGCTGCTGGAACGTAATAACGAGGCATTCCTTCGACACCTACGTATCGATCATATGAAAGACATCCAACTCTTAGATATACCTGCTCACGAAAAACCAAAACAACTCGGTCAAGATGCCTATCAATATGCCGACTCTGCTTTATTCATGTTCAATGATAAGACGATCGATGTAGAATTGCGCTGCAAGAAGAATGTCATATCACAAATGATCGATGAATTCGGCATGATACCTGTTTATATAAAAGAGGGTGATTCTTATCGTTTCACGGTATCCACGACCCGCAGAGGCATCCTCATCTTTGCACAACAATACTTAGACAGTGTAGAGATCATTTCTCCACCAGATCTACGTAATGAGTTTAGAGAAAAGCTTTTGCGCGCATTGCAAAAATACTCTCAGTAATATCACTGACGCGGCATGATCTTACCGATATGATGGATCTGAATACTGATCGAGCCATCTTCTTCATTGATGAAACGAATCATATCTGGATCATTAAAATACTCTACTGGAAAAGAAAGCTCGATACCTGTATCTGTACGTATCTTCTGATTCTTCAATTTACGACCGATCACTTTTTGGGGGATCTCTGTTTCTTCCGGCAGTTCCGCTTCTTTTGTCTTTTGCATAAACGAAGCATACATCCGCTCATCATCCGCAAATAACTCCTCAGCCGCTTGTGATGCAACAAGCGGTTTTTCTTCTGCACTCGTTTCACGAATATACTGTTTTACTTTCGGCAGCAGCATAGCAGGATCTGCCTCATGTTCCTTGGCAACATCCATAACGATATTCGTCACCGTCTCAATCACTTCCTGACTAGAAGGAGCTGATGTACAATGCAGCACAACATCCTGCATCAATGCAGTACCATCTTTATAAACCTTCGTATCATCTGCATATTTCACACTAAGATCCAAAAGATCTATCAACGCAAAGGCATCAATCTTCTTTTGCCCAGAAGGCAGAACATCATGATGCTGCATGATCTGATTGCATATCACACCATTTATTTCTGTTGTGTAATGCGTATATGCACTTTGTGTTTCCAACAAGATCAAAACAACATACGGCACCTCTTCATAACGAATATCTGCAACCAAAACGTCATAGGAATATACTTTCTCCTCTTCAAGAAAAGTACGCATTTCTCCAATGGCATTTTGTGCAAGCATCACAAGATCCACTGTCTTTTCCGCATATTCCTTTACATATCGTACAAAGATACTATCTTCTAGAAAAACACCATTTCTAGCTCTCATATCCCGTATTGCTTTCTTCACATGTCTTGTTACATATTTCTCGATCAAAGGATCTTCAATATTCAATGTTTGTTCTGAAACAACAGCAGCATCATGGCTTTGATCCAACACTTCCAATACAGCCGCATTCAGTACAAATGATGGAATCTTTTCCTCCACATCCATCTCTAACTCTTCCATACATTACTCGCTTTCTAAAAATACCGGATCTCCCGGCATTTTATTCATCTTCTTGATCATCTCCATCTACTTTCACAGGAATAAAATTACTAGCAAAAGTTTTCTTATCTCTATGCTGAACATAGACATAACCAATACCACTAAACACAACTGCTCCGATCAGATTTACAAACAGATCTTTCATCGTATCAATGATACCAATATCAAGATATCCACCTTCGATCAAATATGTAGAACCATCTTCTAATTGTAATTCCACCGCATCGACCCCTTTAATGATAACAGGATGATTCAATCCTTCTGGATTCAAATGAACAGAAGCAATCGATGTCACCATCGTATCTTTCTGCATATCCATTGCAAACAAGTGGTCACCTGAAAACTCAAAGAACTCCCACATCACCCCTACTGTCATAGAGAAACAAAATGCTGCGATCGACATGTACAAAGGACTTAAATTGATATGTTTTGAATTTCTATTCAAGATATCTACTAATGAAAAACCAATTGCCGCACAGCAAAATCCATTGATCGTATGCAGCATCGTATCCCAAAATGGTATCAAGTTATAAAAGTTATTGATCTCTCCCAATATTTCCGCACTGAAGATAAAGACATAGATAATACTCTCCAAGAGATTCGGCAAATCGATCTTCAACTTCTTCTCAATAAATGCGGGTACGGTAAATAAGACCAAAGACAGCAAACACAAGAAACAGTTGAAATAACTTCTCAAAAAGAACTCACGCACAAGTACAAGAATGACCAATGCACGTAATGTAATATATAAAGCCAAAGTTTTCTTATCTGTGTTTTGATACTGCCCTTTGCATATTTGTATGAATTTCTTAAACATAGACCCTCCGCCACCAAAGTCTAAATAGTAACACATTCATCGCAAAATATCAGCAGAACACGTACTTATCTAGTCTTGCAAAAGCCTCTTCTACTCTACATAACGGCAATGCTAAATTCATACGGATGCAGCATGTTCCATGGAATGGTCTACCATCCTGCCAAATCACACCAACCTTCCAGCCTTTTTGCAATACATCATCCAATGTACAATGATGTTCTTCACACCACTTCTCACAATTCAAAAATAACATATATGTTCCCTGTGGACGACTTACCTCAACACCTGAAAAATGTTTTTGAATATAATCACAGGCATACATTACATTACCAGACAACACCTCACATAACGCATCCACCCATGCATACCCTTCTGGTTGATATGCACCGATCAAAGCATGCATAGATAAAACATTCATCGCATTATAATGACAATTCAATGACTGCTTCTCGATCCTTTCACGCAGCCACTTGTTATAGATGATGTGATAAGACCCCACCAGACCAGCTAGATTGAATGTCTTGCTTGGTGCATAGAAAGCACAAGTATGTTCCCTTGCATATGCATTTACAGATTGGGTTGGAATATGATGATTTCCAAATAAGATCAGATCCGACCAGATCTCATCTGAAATAACATACACATCGTATTTCTCATACAATGCCATCATAGCTTCTATTTCTTCTCTTTTCCACACTCTGCCGCATGGATTATGAGGAGAACAAAATACTGCTGTATGGATGTGATACTTCACGATCCTTCTCTCCATATCCACAAGATCCATCCGCCAAATACCATCTTTATCCTTCACAAGAGG
Organism: uncultured Bulleidia sp.; assembly: GCA_963556805.1. Taxonomy (GTDB): domain Bacteria; phylum Bacillota_I; class Bacilli_A; order Erysipelotrichales; family Erysipelotrichaceae; genus Bulleidia. The sequence continues at coordinate 49,596 of CAUWCC010000002.1, forward strand.
ACTGCATTCCAAACGGAAACCTGCTCCCTCTAAAGCATGGGTAAATCCAATATATGTTGGACTATGCACTAAGATACGATCACCAGGTGAGCACAATACCTGAGCAGCAGATACAACACCGCCTAATACACCATTCTCATATCCAATATCTTCTTTGGTAAGATCTTTGACACCATGACGCTTAGAATGCCATTGGATAATAGAATCATAATATGCATCCGTCGGTGCAAAATAACCAAAAGCAGGATGCTCTAAGCGCTTAGCGATTGCTGCTTGTATGGTAGGTACAACAGGAAAATTCATATCTGCCACCCACATGGGGATCGCATCAAAGCCATCATCAGGATGACCCGGGGCATGATCCACCGCAATAGAATCTTTGCCGTGTCTGTCCATGATCGAAGTAAAATCAAACTGCATATACTATGCCTCCGTTTCTATAGATTCTATTTTACCAACCTACCTGTCTCAAATCATTAACGAAAAGAAAAAAACCGCAGTGTTTCCACCACGGTCCGTACATCCGGCATAGCAGGAGGCCAGATGCCTGATGTACCTTATTTCTTTGCGACGTACTTTCTGATATCGAGAGAGATCGCAAAGAAGATAACAATACCAATTGCAATGTACTGTGCGTTTGCGTTAACGCCAAGGAACTGCAATGCTGTCTTCAACAATTCAAAGACCGCAACACCGATGATCGCACTTGAAACTTTACCACGACCACCAGTAACAGAGACACCACCAATCGTACATGCAGCAATAGCTTCCATTTCGTAACCAAGACCTGCGTTAACAGATGCACCACCAGACTTAGCACCCATCATCCAACCAGCCAATGCATAGAACATAGCAGCCTTTGCATAGATGAGGATCAATGTCTTCTTAACTGGAACACCAGCAACTTCAGCTGCCTGAGGGTTACCACCAATTGCATACATATACTTGCCATGACGTGTCATATTGAAAATGAACCAAGAAATAATTGCTACGATGATCGCTATCCAAACTAGATAACTCACATTCAAGAACTTACCAGAAGCGATATTTGTATATTCTGTTGTAAAACCACCCAATGGAGAAGCACCTGTATAGATCAAAGCTGCACCATAGATGATCTCCATCATAGCCATTGTAGCAATGAATGGTGGAACATGAAGATAGGCAATGAAGAAACCTGTGATCATACCAGCGATACCGCAGATAGCCATACAGATCAAAAGTGCTGTAAATGGATTCAACGGTGCCATACCAGGGAAGAACTTACCTGAGAAGTCAGCCTTCTGAAGCAATGTACCTGCTACACAGGAAGAGAAACCGATCATACGACCTGCAGACAAGTCACATCCGGCTGTGATGATACATCCTGCAATACCCAATGCAATAACAAGTCTATAAGACATGTTGCCCAAGATGTTGAGGAAGTTGTTAGCTGTAAAGAAGTTATCCTTTGTTAAACCTGTAATGACCACAAGTGCGATCATAATGATGAAGACGCCGTTATTGATAATAAAATCTTTCGGGCTCTGTTTCTTAAATAGCTTATTCATGAATCTTTTTCTCCTAATCAATTATATTGAGCAGCATAGCTCATGATCTTCTCCTGCGTCATCTCTGCAGGATCGGAAATTTCACCAGTGATCTTACCTTCACTCATGACATAGATACGATCACTCATACCGATCAATTCCGGCATTTCGGAAGAGATCATAATGATCGCCTTGCCCTGCTTTGCAAGATCTGCCATGATCTCATAGATCTCATGTTTAGCACCGATATCGATACCTCTTGTCGGCTCATCCATGATCAAGATATCCGGATCGTTAGCGAGCCATCTAGCAACGATGACCTTCTGCTGGTTACCACCAGAGAGGTTCGCAATATGTTCCTGCATATTCGGTGTCTTGATATGAAGCTTCTTAATACTGTCATCCACAACCGCATTGATCTTCTTATGATCAAGTACAAAACCAGCTTTCAAATACTTGTTATAGATAGAAACACCAACATTGTCCTTAATAGACAAGCAGCCAAAGATACCTCTTTCACGACGGTCTTCTGTGATCATACCAAGACCTGCTTTCATGGCATCTTTAGAACGCTTGATCTTCACTTCCTTACCATGGACCTTGATCGTACCGCATTCCAGATTTCTGATACCGAATACACCTTCCATCAACTCTGTTCTCTGAGCACCAACAAGACCGCCGAAACCAACGATCTCACCTGCTCTTACGTTGAATGAACAATGTTGGAAAGAATTTGGATGGATAGATGTAATATCATCACATTCAAGAATGACATCCCCCGGCTTATTCTCACGAGCTGGATAGATCTCTGTCAATTCACGACCTACCATCTGTACAATGATCTCATCGATCGTGATCTTCTTTGCTTCCCACGTACCAATATACTTACCATCACGCATGATCGTAATATCATCCGCAATTCTCTTGATTTCATCCATCTTATGAGAAATGTAGATCATAGAAACACCACGATCACGAAGATCATTCATGATCTTGAACAATGTCTCAACTTCAGCATCAGACAAAGATGATGTAGGTTCATCAAAGATAATGACATCTGCATTATGTGATACCGCCTTGGCGATCTCTACTGTCTGCATTTGTCCGATAGACAAAGAACCCAATGGCTTTTTAACATTAAAGTCCATGCCCAAGTCCTTGATCCATTTTTCTGCTTCCGCATTCATTGTCTTATGATCGATCACACTGATCGGACCATATTTCTTCATCGGAAATCTACCAAGGTACATATTCTCAGCAATACTTCTAGCTGGGATCGGCTGCAACTCCTGATGCACCATGGCAATACCATGATCCATTGCATCATCCGGAGACTTGATCTCCACCTTTTTTCCGTCGATCAGGATCTCGCCTTCGTCCATCTTATAAATACCAAACAGGCACTTCATCATTGTGGACTTACCAGCACCATTCTCACCCATCAAAGCATGAACAGTTCCTTTTCTGACAGAAAGACTTACACCGTCCAGAGCACGAACACCTGGGAATGTCTTGACAATCCCCTTAATTTCCAGTTTGTACTGACTATTCTCTGACATGTTTATCCTCCTCAAATCATTCAAACAAGTGAAACAGGTGCGGCGCAATATTGCATCCGCACCTGTTAAGAATTCATTTTTTCCTTACTTCTTCTTTACGAGTTCAAGAATTTCGGAAGCCTTATCCGGTGTAGCTACCTTAACGTAGTCACAACCGATATAGTGTTCGTTACCCTTACCTTCGAGGTAGTTAACAGCAGCATCAGCAGCACTATGAGACTGTGTGATGTGGTCATTGAATACTGTACCTGTCATCTCACCCTTCTGGATAGCTTCCAAAGCTTCAGCCAAAGCATCTACACCAACGAGGAAGATATCTTCGCCTGGCTTTCTGCCAGCTGTCTTAATGGACTGCAGAGCGCCCATTGCCATAGCATCGTTATTGCAGAATACAACTTCTACATTATCGCCATCCTTAGCAAGAGAGTTAGCAACCAACTGCTGAGCAAGTGACTGGTCCCAGTTACCAAGCTGATCATCAAGGCAGTTTACCTTAAAGCCTGCATCTTCCAAAGCCTTTACAGAGTACTTTGTACGAAGTTCAGCATCGACGTTTTCAGGGTCACCTTCGATCATGACATAATCGACCTTGCCGTTACCGTTTCTATCGATCTTATCCAAACCAAGTTCAGCAATCATTTCACCCTGGAATGTACCAGACTGGCTGGCATCACAACCTACATATGTAACATCCCAATCATTCTCAGCCCAACGAGCTTCCTCATCCTTATCCGGTTCACGGTTGATATATACGAGCGGAATATCAGCACCAACGACCTTATCTGTAATTGTAGATGTAGAAGAAGCATTTACTGGGTTAACGATCATCAGATCAACACCCTGAGAAATAAATGTATCGATCTGGTTTGTCTGTGTAGCCTGGTCATTATTACCATCTACGATCATGATATTGTCCTTAGAGAAACCAAGGCTCTCAAGATAAGACTGAAGTTCATTTCTGAACATTGTCATGAAGTTATCATCGAACTTATAGATACATACACCGATCTTTTTATCAGCAAGATCACCCTTGCCTTCAGAAGCAGTTGTACCGCCTGACGGCGCATCTGTCTTTGCAGGGTCATCAGCCTTCTGGCCGCAACCTGTAAGAAGTCCAGCTGTCAATGCAAAGCAAGCAGCTGTTTTAAAGAATTTTGAAGCGTTCATTGTATTATTTCCTCCTGTAATGATACCCTTCGTATCAACTGTTATTACTTTAGCAGGCGCTTTCAAAACAAAAAATAGAAAATTATTCTATCAATCTACAAAATCCTTTCTTTTTGATTTGGTTTGCCATTTTTTACTACCTGTTCCATTTCATCATTTCTCTGTATTAGACGTTGTGCATATGTAACCGCTTTATATTTTTTCTGCTATACTGTTTTAGTAACATATGAACTAGGAGTTTATAAGATGAGTTTTACTAAATTTATGGAAACAGCAGGTATTCCTGTCTTATTATGCGTTGTTTGTGCTTTTTTTGCCTTCCGAGTACATCTTTCCAAAGATGTCGGCATGTTTGTAGGAAAAACAGCTGGTCCTTTAAAAAATGAAGAAGCCTTCCGCAAAGGTGTAGAAAAGAATCTCATATTCTTTTCTATTGCATCTCTCATCATGGCAGTACTTGTTATCTTTGATCCTATTATGGGTTTCATCGAGATCTCAGGTGCTACGATCATTGTCGGCATCATGTGGAATGATCTTACAAAACGCTATGGTACAGAAACGGATGTGAAGAAAAAATGAGTTTGTATAAAGTCATGCTTGTTGATGATGAGCAGGAAATGCTGGAGGCGATCAGCCGCCGCATAGATTGGCAGTCGATCGGTCTAGCCTATCCCGTTTTAGCTAAAAATGGTATCGAAGCTTTAGAAGTTGCGGAAGAAGATACACCTGATATCGTAATGACAGATATCAAAATGCCGTATATGGATGGTCTTACCCTTGCACGTAAGCTGAAAGAATTCCGTTCCGATATCCGTGTCATCATCCTTTCTGGTTTTGATGAATTTGAATATGCCAAAGAAGCGATTCATCTGGAAGCAGAGGAATATATACTAAAACCTGTAGATTCTACAGAACTCACCAAGATCTTTAAACGTATCAAAGAAGACTTGGATGAAGAAAGAAACCAACGCCAAAATCAAGAAATGCTGGAACAGTATTACATGGATTCTCTTCCTGTTCTGCAAGAGAACTTACTTGTTTCCGTGATCCAAGGTAAAGTGCCTGCTGAACGTATCCCTGAATATATAGAAGAATATCAATTGCATATGCCTGGTCCTTACTATTGTGCCGCTATGCTCTACACAAGCCATTCACGTGTACCAGAAGGAATGAACTATGTACTTCTCTCTATGGCTGTTAAGAAGCTGGCTGAGGAAAAGATCAGAAAAGCATGGCATCCATGTTTTTGTTCTTACTTATCCAGCATTGTCATCATTTTCTCCTTGCCAAATCCTGCCGCAGTACATAAGTTGACAGATGAGATGGAAACATTCTGCCGCCTTGCCAATAGTGTATGCCAAGCTGTCGTAACATGCGGCATTGGACAGGTAACAGATAAACCATCTGAGTTGTCAAATTCCTATAATGGTGCAAGGCAAGCTGTTTCTTATCGTGTGATCTATGGTTCCATCAAAGCCATAAACATCACTGAGATCGCACCTGAAGAGATAGAAGATCATGAAGATACTGGTGATCTAGATCTAATGGATGTCTTTAAACGGATCAAGATCGATGATGAAGAGGAATTAAAGAACAGTATCGATAATTTCCTAGAAAAGCATGGGCATAAGAATTCAGTCCAGGGATATCGTCTCTTTGTTCTAGATCTGGTAGGAGAATTATGCCGGTTTGCTAGAACGAATGATATGGATATAAAATCAATCTTCGGTTGTGATGATAATATCTATCAAGATATTCAAACAAAGGATCTCGATTCTCTCCATAAATGGATGGATGGGATCTGCCTGCAGATGCAAAAATCCATGCGGATCAAACGCTGCGACACCTCTCGCTCTTTTGTGGAAAAGGCAAAAGATTATGTAAATGAACACTATTCTGATACAGATCTATCCATTGCAACAGTATGCAATGAACTAGGTGTAAGTTCTGCTTATTTTTCCACTATATTCAAGAAGGAAACAGGGAAAACATTTATCAATTACTTGACAGACTATCGTATGAACAAAGCGATGACATTGCTCGTATCTGCTAATTACAAGACATATGTGATCGCACAAAAAGTTGGATATAGTGATCCAAACTACTTCTCTTATGTATTCCGCAAACAATATGGTGTATCACCTAGTAAATACAAAAAGGAAAACTGATGAAAAATAAGATGATATTTGATTTAAACACAAACGAAAGCACGCCTCATAAGCGTGCCTTTTTCCATGCGCCGAGGACCATTCGATCCTCCATCATCTTCTCCTACTCGGTCGTCTCCCTTGTTCTGCTTGTAACGGTAACGATCATGTTGAGTACGATCTTCAATTCCCGTACAAGAGCCATGACGATTGAAGCTGTGCAGCAGGCAAATGCACAAACAGTAGTCAACATTGAAGACTACCTCAAAAGCATGCGTAGCATATCCGATACGATGTATTACAACGTGATCAAAAGTAAGGATATTGCCATAGATTCTATCGAAGATGATATGGACCTTCTCTACGCTGCCGGCAATGGTAATTTAGTTTCGATCGCACTCTATAAAGAAGATGGAACACTTGTTGCCGCAAGTCCTATCAATACTGAAAAAGAAAATATAAAAGTAACAAAGCAAAGCTGGTTTAAAGATGCAATGGAGCAAGCAGAAAACATGCACTTTTCCATGCCTCATGTGCAAAACTTATTCGATGATCCTTCTTATAACTATCAATGGGTCATCTCTTTATCTCGTGCTGTTGAGATCACAGAGAACGGACATTCGCAAAAAGGTGTTCTGCTAGTCGATATGAACTATGAATCAATCGAACATCTTCTCGATGAGGCAAACAATCACAATTCTGCAAGATATACTTACTTATGTACAGAAACTGGTGAACTCATTGACCACCCTCGTCAAAATCAGATCAATGCCGGTCTTGTAAAAGAGAATAACAATAAAATTACGAATTACACTTCAAATGTCACAAGTGAAACATTTGAGGGAGAAAAACGCTTTAATGTGATCTCACCTGTTGCATATACAGGCTGGAAGCTAGTTAGTGTCATACCTGATAAAGCAATGCGGATCAGTTCTGATTCCACCAAATATCTCTTAGTCATGGTCGTCTCCCTTACTGCTGCTGCATTGTTGTTAGTAACGCAATATATCGCAAATCGTATCGCCCGTCCAATCAACAATCTAAATGATGCCATTGCAAACTCCGAAGGTATCAAAAACATTCCCAATACGATATATCAGGATAGTACAGTCGAAGTGAAGATACTTGGACAAACATTACATGCTTATATCAACCAGATTGACCGGTTAATGAATGCCGTCGTACAGGAAGAAGAGGAAAAACGAAAAACAGAATTGGATGCCCTGCAAGGTCAGATCAACCCTCATTTCTTATATAACACATTGGATTCGATTGTTTGGATGATTGAAGGTGAAAAGAATCAAGAAGCAGTCTATATGGTCACCCAGCTTGCTCAGCTCTTCAGGATATCTCTCAACCGTGGTAAAACGATGATCTCGATCGAACAGGAATTGAAACATGCAAAGGCATACTTGAACATTCAGAAAATACGTTATAAAGATGCCTTTGAGGCAATCTATGATATCGAAGAAGGTGTCGAAGATTACATCATCGTAAAGATCGTCATTCAGCCTATCCTTGAAAATGCGATCTATCACGGTATCAAAGAAGCAGAAGAAGATGGTATCATCCGTATTCATGCTTATCGTAGAGATGATGACATCTACATCGAAGTATCAGACAATGGGTATGGTATGAATGAAGAAGAATGTAAAGCATTGCTGCAAGGTGATGAAAAACCGATCACAAGCAAACATGGCTCTGGAGTTGGTCTCATCAATGTACATCGCCGCTTAAAACTTCGCTTCGGCGAACAATATGGTCTTCATATCAAAAGTGAACCTGATGTCGGTACGACCGTCACGATCCATATTCCAGCGATCAAATGCACACTTGCAAATCTTTCTGCTTTAGAAAACAGTACATATAACAAGGAGAATACAAAAAATGAATCGACAGACAAGTAATAAGATATTTCTCTTAACGATATGTCTTTTTCTGATCTTATCTGGTGCATTAGCTGGATACGCTGCGCAGACCGCTGATGATCTTCCGCCCAAAACAAAAATATCTGTCATTGTATCAGACAGTACAAATGACAAATGGTCTACTTTATTTGCTGGCCTACGTGATGGGGCAAGAGAACATAATATGTCTTTAAGCCTAGTATCCACGGATGCCTTTACTTCGATCGAAGAGCAGATCTCTTATGTAGAACAAGAGATCAAGGGTGGTACAGAAGCCATCATATTGGAGCCATTTACTTCACCTGGTGCATATGACCTAGCTGATGCTATTTCCCATCGTGTACCAGTCCTTGCGATCGGAAACCCGCCTACCTCAGATCAATTTCCTTCTTACCATTATCGTAATCGTGCGATGGGAGAATCGATCGCAAAACGAGTCAAAAAAGACTTCCGCAGCCATCAAGAACTCAAGATCGGCATTCTATGTGAAGATGAAGATAGTGAAGAATCGCATCGTAGACTCCGTGGTTTTCAAGCAGAGATGCCGGATACTTGGGAAGTAGCTTGGACCATTCGTTCTTCACACCAAGCCGTAGGCGCATTGGCCTCTAATCAACATATCCAACCTGCTGATGTGATCGTAGCATTAGATAGTTCTTCCATTGATTACGCGATCGACTATAAATTGGAAAAACCAGAAGACACCATCGCTCTTTACGGTATTGGCAACTCTGAAAAAAGTGTATATTATTTGGACAAAGGCATTATTACTGCCATGGCTGTTCCAAATGCATTCGATATGGGATATCTTTCCATCTGTGCAATTGCTAAAAAAATAGATACGCACAAAGATATCTTGAATCATGAAATAGATTATATCGTTGTTGATCAGGAGACTATGTATGATGAATCTTTCCAAAAGATACTTTTCCCTCTTAACTAGCTGCTTAACTTCAGCATGTATCTTTGCGTGCAGCGGGTGTATTGCACAGCAAGAAAAGGATGACTTCAAAATAGGTTTAGCATTATACGATGCACATGACACATTCATCAGTGAGCTTGCATCTCATTTTCACGATCATGTCAAAAGTAGTAATGGAAAAGTGCAGTTGGAATCCTATGATGCCTCCGGTTCACAATATACCCAAAATACACAAGTACAACAATTGATCGACAATGGTTGTGATGTATTATGTGTAAATCCAGTTGATCGAACTGCTCCTGGTAAGATCATCGAACTGGCAAGAGAAAGTAATACTCCTGTCATCTTCTTCAACCGCGAACCTGTCGAAGAAGACTTGAAACAATGGGATCATATCTACTATGTCGGTTCTTCCGCACAAGGCAGTGGTACTATGCAAGGTGAAATAGCTGCTTCCTACATCCAATCACATCCTAATACAGATAAAAATAAAGACGGCGTGATCCAGTATGTGATCCTAGAAGGAGAACCCGGTCATCAAGATTCCATCATGCGTTCTAAAGAATCTGTAGAAGCTTTAGAACATGCAGGGATCAAGCTGGAAAAAGTTGATTATGCCATTGCCAATTGGTCCCGCCAGCAAGCACAAACAAAAGTCGAACAGATCTTGGATAAACCGATCGAAATGATCCTTGCTAACAATGATGCCATGGCAGCAGGTGCTGTCAGTGCTTATGAAAAAGCAAGTATTCCAAGAGTAGATAGACCGATCATATTTGGTTTTGACGGCACCCAAGAAGGCTTGAAGCTCATGGAGAATGAACAGATCGTCGGCACTGTATATAACAATAGTAAAAAACAAGCAGATGCTATGTACCAACTTGCAGAAGATCTTGCTAAGAATGATTCTCTTCAAGATGTACGATTGGAAAACAATCGATATATCTATATACCATACAAAAAAATATCATATGATACGTTAGATCAGTATCTAAATGATGATCAAACCCAAGATTTCACATCATCTGATATTTCGATCCATCCAAATAGACAATAGGGTATTCCAAACGGAATACCCTATTTCACTTACACGTATAATAAATCTTCTTACCTGCTTCTACACTATAGATCAACCATACATTGCCACCGATCACACAATCATCTCCAACTCTTGTATCACCGCCAAGTATCGTTGCATTCGCATATATGACAACACGATCACCAATATCTGGATGCCGCTTGCCTCCTTTTACTGGATTGCCCTCAGCATCTACTTCAAAACTTCTTGCCCCGATCGTCACACCTTGATAGATCTTGACATGTTCTCCAATCGTTGCTGTTTCACCAATCACGATACCTGTACCATGGTCAATACAGAACCAACCACCAATAGAAGCACCAGGATTGATATCGATCCCTGTCTTTTCATGTGCATACTCACTCATCACACGAGGAATATACGGTACGCCTAAGCGATAAAGGGTATGGGCAATACGATGGATCATCACGGCATAAAAACCAGGATAGCACAACAATATTTCCGCCTTAGAACCAGCTGCAGGATCGCCATCATATACAGCCTGAATATCTGTTAATAACAATTTCTTTACTTCAGGAAGAGCTTGCATAAAATCCCCTGCTGTCTTTTTTGGATCCAGCGTCGTATTAGACTGCACATCTACTACCATGCGGATCGCCTTCTCGATCCCAGCTTCCAATTCATCAAATGTCTGTTCCAAAGGCATATCACAATAATGATAGTATGAAGGAAATAGTACAACCTGTGCCTGTTTCAAAAGATAGACGATAGACTTACGGTCTGGTAAATGCTGTATCTTATCACTGCCTAGATCTGGAATTGCCAGCAGCTGCTGCAACACCTCACGCATTATCGTTCTCTCCAAACATTGTTGTAGATAAATATCTATCTCCAGAATCTGGGAAAATGACAACGATATTCTTACCTGCATTCTCCTCTCTTGCGGCTAAAATCAAACTTGCTTTTAAAGCAGCACCGCTTGAGATACCAGCTAACACCCCTGCATGACGTGCGATCTCTCTTCCCATTGCATAGGCATCTTCATTTGTCACCTGGATCACTTCATCATATACCGTTGTATCTAAGACTTCAGGAACGAACCCTGCTCCAATCCCTTGAATCGCATGCGGTCCTGCATTTCCTCCAGATAATACAGGAGATGCACTTGGTTCCACAGCAACAACTTTAACATGAGGATCACGTTCTTTTAGATATCTTCCAGTACCTGTGATCGTACCGCCTGTACCAACCGCCGATACAAGAATATCTACATGCCCATCAAGATCACGCATGATCTCAGGTCCTGTCGTAAGGTAGTGTGCCTTGGCATTAGAAGCATTATCAAACTGTCCAGCGATCCAAGAATGAGCGATCTCTGCATGCAGCTGCTCAGCCAAAGCAATTGCACCTGCCATCCCCTTTTTCCCATCACTCAACACAAGTTCTGCCCCATATGCCTGCATCAACTTCCTTCTTTCCAAAGACATCGTATCGGGCATAACAATGATCACACGATATCCCTTTTGTACTCCTACAGCAGCAAGACCGATCCCTGTATTGCCGCTCGTTGGTTCAATGATCACAGAGTGTTCCTTCAAAACACCTGCCTCTTCAGCATCCAAGATCATCTGCTTAGCTGCACGATCTTTAATAGAACCAGTCGCATTCAAATATTCCAGCTTTGCAAAGATATGTGCCTTTGTATCGTGAATCTTCTCGATCTTTTCCAACTGCATCAAAGGTGTATTTCCAACCAACTGTTCAATAGATGTATAGACATTCATATTTTTACCTCCTGCAATAAAGAAGACCCGAATCATCCGGGTCTCATCGCTCAGTACAGGAACGGACTAAACCGTACTTGCCCTGTTTCTGTTTGTATTGTAATGCTTTTTACAGTAAATGCCAGTGATATGCATCAAATGCATTCTTCTTGTGCTTCCTGCCAATACTGCTCACCATTGGTGATCAGCTGTAAATAACTTTCTTTAAACACTTGCTGGAAACATGCTGTCTCTTCCGTGTATCCATAAGATGATGGTATAACTTCTGTTACCTCGATGATCTCATGTGCAATCCTCTTAGCTGTATTCTTTTCACCTACACTGGCCATACCGAACACAGCGGAACGATATACAGGTGAGCTTGCATAACTACGTATCAGCTGATGGGCAAATGACTGCCATTCTGCAATCAATAGTTCATCACATGTCTCATCTAAAATACAAAGATCTCGCAAGCATGAAAACACTTCACGCTGCTGTCTCTTTCGCAATAAGAAGGATCTTCCTTCGTTTTCTTTCATCTTCAGCATCATCCATGCCCGCATAAAACCATCACCATTCTTATTTCCAAACCTTTTTTTATAGATTTCATGGCGGCGATGATCTTCTTTAGAATAAGGGTGCTGCTCTAAATAAGAAAGAAGACAGCGTTGTCTCTCCTCACTGTCTTCCATCTCATAATAGTGCTTTGGCCAGTCTTGAAAGAGATCGATCTTTTTATCTTCTTCTTTCAATAACATAAAAGTTCTTTATTCTCCGTATCCGTTTGGATTCTTTGTCTGCCAATTCCAAGCATCACGGCACATATCATCCAAATTCTTCTCAGCCTTCCAACCAAGAACCTTCTCTGCCTTGCTTGGATCACTATAGCATTCAGCAATATCACCAGGACGACGTGGTGCAATAACATAAGGAATATCCTTACCTACAGCCTTAGAGAATGCCTTGATGATATCCAAAACTGAATAACCAACACCTGTACCAAGGTTGAAGATATTTACACCATCCAACTTAGCAAGACCCTCAATAGCCTTAACATGACCCTTAGCCAAGTCTACGACATGGATATAGTCACGAACACCTGTTCCATCTGGTGTATCATAGTCATCACCAAATACATTTACCTTCTCCAACTTACCAGCTGCAACCTGTGCAACATATGGCAGCAAGTTATTCGGAATACCCTTAGGATCTTCACCGATCAAACCAGACGCATGAGCACCGATCGGATTGAAGTATCTCAACAACATGACCTTCCACTCATTGTCAGACTTCCAAATATCCGTCAAGATACGTTCCTGCATAGACTTTGTCTCACCATACGGATTTGTTGTAACACCCTTCGGGCATTCTTCGGTAATCGGTACGAAAGCCGGATCACCATATACCGTTGCACTAGATGAGAATACGATAGACTTACAGCCATGCTTTCTCATTACATCGCACAAAGTCAATGTAGAACCAAGGTTATTTGCATAATATTCGATTGGCTTCTGTGTAGATTCACCAACTGCCTTATAACCTGCAAAGTGAATGACAGCATCAATACCTTCACGATCAAACAAAGCTTCCAAACCTTCACGATCGTTGATATCCAAGTTGTAGAAAACAGGTCTTCTACCTGCGATCTCCTCAATGCGATCCACAACAAGTTCCTTTGAATTATAAAGGTTATCTGCAATGACTACATCATAACCAACTTGCAGCAGTTCAACACATGTATGACTGCCGATAAAACCTGTACCACCTGTAACAAGAATTTTCATTTTATTTTATCCTCCAAACTTTTTTATAACGCTCTTGTAAAAGCATCAAACTGATCCATGCCTTCTTCTGTATTCTTAAACACACCTGCATTCTCTAATACATGACTGAATACGATACCGATCTCCTGCTCTAGAACATGTTCGATCTCTTTTCTGCTCTTATGATGCAGATCATGTCTCTCATTCACATCTTTCAACCATGCCGCATGCTTTTCCAAATCAGGATATGTATTAGGATCTTCCTGCTTTATCATGCATTCTGCCATCATATCCATCTCTTTTAATAGACGTGCCGGCAGGATAGCCAGACCCATTACTTCGATCAAGCCGATATTTTCTCTCTTGATATGATGATATTCAGCATGCGGATGGAAGATACCCATTGGATATTCATCGGTTGTACGATTGTTGCGTAAAACAAGATCGATCTCATAAAGATCACCTTTACGACGTGCGATAGGTGTGATCGTATTGTGACGTACCCCGTCTGTATGAGAAATAATATCAGCAGATGGATCATCATAATCGATCCATGTTTCCAAAATATGCTGTGCACAATCTGCTAAACGATTGCGATCTGCACCATCTAAACGAATCACGCTCATCGGCCATTTTACAATACCAGCCTGAATATCCTCATATCCCGGGATCGTAAACTCATGACGAACAGGTGCTTTTGCCATAGCAAATGTATATCTTCCGCCCTGGAAGTGTTCATGTGTCAAGATAGAACCACCCACGATCGGAAGATCCGCATTCGAACCAAGCATGTAATGCGGGAACTTTTCTGTAAACGCAAGTAATCTTGCAAAAGTATCATGATCGATCTTCATCGGTGCATGGTTTTCAGACAAAATGATGCAATGCTCGTTGTAATAACTATATGGACTATACTGCATGAACCATCTTGATCCCTCCAATTCTAACGGGATCAAACGAATGGTCTGTCTTGCTGGATGATCCAATCTGCCGGCATATCCTTCATTCTCTCTGCAAAGCAGACACTTTGGATAAGAATCCTGCTTCTTTGTCAAAGCTGCTGCAATAGCCTTAGGATCCTTCTCCGGCTTAGAAAGATTGATCGTAATATCCAGATCTCCATAGTCAGTAGAGACCTTCCACTTACGATCTTTTACAATACGATAAGAACGCACATAATCACTATTTTTTGATAAAGCATAGAAATAATCCGTTGCTTTTTCAGGACTCTCTTGATACAACATATCAAATGTACGGATCACTTCACTTGGGCGTGATGTTAATACACTCATCAAACGTGTATCGAATAGATCACGGCATGTTACACCATCCTCGATGATACCTGTGCGAACTGCTTCATCCAGCAGATCCTTCAAGATATCCTCCAACGGTCTTTCTTCGCCCCCATCTGCACAGAAAGAAGAATCCGGCTCTGTATGCATCAAATCCAACAAAAGATTTGCAGCATAGACCTTGTCTTCCGGTTGAATCAATCCTGTTCGAAGACCATAAGCAACAAGATCTTGAATACTCTTAATGATTTTTTCCATTTATCTATTCTCCTGCTCAACACTTCAATTGTAAACGCTTTTATTATTTATGCCATATGAAATATTTAGAAATATTTAGGAATATTTTATATTTTTTGCTATCTCTTCTCATAAGATGCCCAGCTGCAGTTGTCACCAGTCCTACCTGCATAAACTCCCTCAACACACAGGTTCTCTCTTCTGTCATATGTTTTTTTGGTATACTTGCATATAAGGCTGACCCAAACAGTCAAAAAGAATCCCTGCCTTCACAGCAGGGCGTGCCAAGGAGGTAAATATGCTGACAAAAGAAACACAGACCCACGGTTTTCAGGTAACAGATATAAAGGATATTCCTGACAGCCATGGCACTTTATACGAAATGACGCACATCCATACAGGTGCACAACTCTGCTGGCTAGATCGTCAAGATGAGAATATGACTTTTGCCATTTCTTTCAAAACGATTCCTGCGGATGACACTGGTGTTTTCCACATTCTAGAACATTCTGTTCTTAATGGAAGTGACAAATATCCTGTTAAAGAACCATTTGTTGAACTTTTAAAGAGCAGTATGAATACATTCCTCAATGCTATGACATTCTCTGATAAGACCATGTTTCCTGTCTCTTCTCGCAACAAAAAAGATTTCATGAACTTGGTATCCATTTATATGGATGCTGTCCTACATCCTGCTATCTATCATAATCCGCATATCTTCCAACAAGAAGGATGGCATTATGAACTGCGCGATGCAAAGGATGAAACATCCTATAAGGGCGTTGTATTCAGTGAAATGAAAGGTGCTGCAGCTTCCGTTGACGATACCATCATCGATGCGGTATGCCGTGCTTTATATCCTGATAACTGCTATCGTTTCAATTCTGGTGGTGATCCTAGTGCTATTACAGATCTTACCTACGAAAATTTCTTAGCTGCACACCGTTACTTCTATCACCCTTCCAATGCAAAGATCTGGCTGGATGGAAATATCGATCTCGATGCTGTCCTTACTTTGCTCGATGATGCTTTTGCAGGATACGAAAAGAAAGAGATCCTTACAGATATCCCCCATCAGAAAGTACTGCCTGCCCATGTAACAAAGTATGCATATGAACTAAGTCCTGAAGAAAATACAGAAAGCCACACAATGATCGCATTTGCCAAAATCATGATGGATTATGATGATGTCGAAAAGAATGCGGCTGTCAATGTCATTGATTCTGTCTTAACTGGTTCCAACGATGCACCTTTGAAAAAAGCACTGCTGCAAGCTGGTCTTTGCGAAGACTTGGAATTTGCTTTGATCGATGCGATCCAGCAACCTTTCTGCATCTGCCTGATGCGTAATACAGATGAAGACAAATATGAAGAAATCCGTCGTGTGATTCGTGAAACGATCCAGGATCTTGTAAAAAATGGTCTAGATAAAGAAGAATTGACCGCAACCCTAAACCAGATGGAATTCAATTACCTCGAACGTTCTGAACCTGCCGGCATCCTCAATGCGGAAGATGCCATGGAAGCTTGGTTATACGATGGCGATCCAAGTATGTTCTTAGATATGCGTAAGGTATATCAGAAACTTCATACTTTAGTAGAAACAGACTACTTTGAAAAGATCATGGCTGACTTCTTCTTAGATGAAGAACATCTACAGACGATCATTGCTGTTCCTTCCCATACCCTTGGGACAGAACGAATACAAGAAGAAAAAGAAAAATTAACAAAAATCCGTGCTTCTTGGACAAAAGAAGAGGAAGCAGAGATCATTGCCCAAAATCATAGTTTGGATACATGGCAGGCTGAACCAGATTCTTCTGAAGCACTCAGCACATTACCAAAGCTTACTTTAGATGATGTAACGGTAGAACCTAAAAAGGACAACCTCCAAATAGAGGAATATCGTCATGTCACAAAGTTGATCCACCCAAGTCAAGATAGTGATATCGTCTATATGAATCTCTACTTCTCATTAGCAGGTGTACCACTGGATATGGTACCTTCTGTCAGCTTCTTCCCAAGTCTTTTAACAAATGTCCCAACAAAACAACATTCGGTTCAAGAACTAAAACGTATGATCAAAAAGTACATCGGTCGTTTAAGTTTCTCTGTATTATCGATTGCTGCTTCTAATGAAACAGATAAAACATTACCAATGTTGACAGTACGTTGTGCTCTTTTACAACAGAATGTGGAAAAAGCGAAAGATATCATCTTAGAGATCATACAGGAATCTGTTTTTAGTAAAGAAACAGTACTGCCAGTGGTCAAGCAGACACTTGTTCTAAGTAAGATGAATCTCACGGAAAATGGAAACTACTTTGCCATGACACGCGCCAATGCCCATTTCAACGCTGATTGGACATTCCGTGAATATGCGGATGGATATGAGAAGTTAAAGTGGTTGATGCAATCCGAAAAAGATACAGATGCCTTTATGGATCTCTTATTGAATGACTGCATGCTTTATCAAGAAAACCTATTCTTAGGTAGTCGTATGACTGGTTCTATCACAAACCCTGAAAATAGTCATATCTTAGATGAGATCGTAGACAGCTTGCCGATGGGAGATGCTAACTTTGCAAAAGTACACTATCCACTGCTGCCTGATAGAAATGAAGCTATCGTTATTCCAGGTACAGTTGGCTACATTGCAGCTTCTGGTCCTTTTGGACAATATGATCCGCAATTGACGGTTGCTTCTCATATCTTGACATATGATTGGATGTGGACAGAGGTACGCGTGAAAGGGGGTGCTTATGGTATCAATGTTCGTCAATTGAGTGACGGCTTGATCACAACAGCATCATATCGTGATCCAGATCTCAACAATACCCTACGTGCCTTCCGTGATATTCCGTCTTACTTGCAAAACCTGAAGGATGATATGCCAATGGATCAATATGTGATCGGTGCCTTGGCAGCCTCTACGCCGCTTCTTTCCCCTGCTTCTAAGATCAGTGTCGCTGACAGCAGATACTTCTCTCATACAACATTAGAAGAACGTCGTTACAACCGCACGAAAATGCATGATATGACCCTAGATGATCTCAAAGCACTCAGTCCGCAAATCCAACATGCTATTGATAACATGGTCATTTGTGCAGCAGCACCACAAGCTATGATTGATACTTTGCAAGAAGAAGACATCACCATCATTAGTGAACACTAAACATCAGCTCTTTGGCATCCCCAAAGAGCTTTTCTTATCATCAAAAAAAGGAAACAGCACTGCTGTTCCTTGGCATCAATGTAAGCTTTCTGTCCGTTTAAGACGGAGAACACACAAAATCAATGCTGCAAAGCAGAGCAAAAGAAGGATAAAAGTTGTCTTTACGCTCATATACAGCCCTCCTTTTTAGTATATTCACACAATATCACACATATGATACGCATACATCAAATCTATATTTTCTTAATAAAAAATTAGGAAAAAGAAAAGATCTGCCCAAAAGCAGACCTTATGAAGATCAAAGATTTTCGTATCCAGGTTTACCAAGAAGATGGAACATATTCTTCTTATAGATCTCAACACCAGGCTGATTGAATGGGTTGATATCCAGCATATAACAAGTCATTGCTGTAGCGATAAAGAAGAAGTAGCACATATAGCCGAAGCTGTATGCAGACATATCTTCCATTGTTACCACAATATTTGGTACATGTCCTGTTTCTACATGAGCTTGCAATGTTCCCTTCTGTGCCATCTTATTTACCCAATCATATGACTTACCAGCAAGATAATTCATATGATCCAGATCATCTGCATCAATGCCTACAGTAAGATCAGCAGAAGGCTTCTCTACTTCCAAAACTGTCTCAAACAAGACCTTGCTTCCTTCCTGAATGAACTGTCCTAAAGAATGCAAATCTGTAGAGAAACAAGCACTAGCCGGCAGGATACCCTTGCCATCTTTACCTTCTGATTCACCCATCAGCTGCTTCCACCATTCCGCAATCATCTTCAACTGCGGCTCATATGTCACAAACATCTCTACATTGTAACCCTGATCCTGTAAGATCCTTCTTGTTACAGCATAACGATAAGCTGGATTCTCATCCAAATTATCCGTATCAAGATCACGATATGCTGCCTGCAATCCTGCAAACACCTGACGAATGTCGATACCACAAATTGCCATTGGCACAAGACCAACAGGTGTGATTACAGAGTATCTTCCACCAATATCATCCGGGATCACAAATGTCTCATAACCTTCCTGATCAGCCAATGTCTTCAAAGCACCACGTGCCTTATCTGTTGTGGCAATGATCCTCTCCTTTGCTTCTTCCTTACCATACTTCTTTTCCATAAACTCACGCAGGATACGGAAAGCAAGTGCTGTCTCCGTTGTTGTACCAGACTTAGAAATAACATTCAGTACAACACTCTTATCTTTGATATGATCAAGAACCTGTGCCATGTATGTACTAGAGAAAGTATTACCGCAATAAATAACTTCTGTCTTACACTGTGCATACAAACCATGGATCATCTCAATAGCAGCTCTAGCACCAAGATAAGAACCACCAATACCGCAGACAACAAGAACTTCTGCCTTATCTTTCACACGTTCTGCTGTCTGGATGATCCTTTCAAATTCATCTTTGTCATAATTGATAGGCCAATCGACCCATCCCATGTAATCATTTCCCGCTCCTGTTTTTTCACGAATCACCTTATGCAATTTTGTGACCGTTTCCTGATAAGATTTGATATCCTCTTTTAAAAGACCATTTTCAGCATTAAATTTCATGTTTTTTTCTCTCCTCCTGTGCGGCAACAATCCACCGTTCCATGTTCTTTTTTATTGTCTCAAAACCGATCTTAGAGGGAGGCAATACAGCCTTCCCAACACTGGGACTCCGACGATTTCTCACCCGTGGTCTATGCAAAGCCTTCAGTGACAGCTTTGCTTGATTTGTCATAGAATCAAATTCAATGATCTTAACACGAACAATGTCACCTACTGATACATAACGTTCAATATCCTTTACAAAACCATCAGAGATTTCTGAAATGTGGATCAATCCACTGATGTGTCCATCTAATGCAACAAAAGCACCATACGGCTGGATCCCCGTTACCTTTCCTTCTACTATCTGTCCTGTTCTATACGTCATAAATAACTCCAAATTTGATTATACCACCCAGTCCATTGCATGTGCTATACTTTGAAATGGAGATTCATTCAATGAACAGTAGATTTGGTGTAACAGAAATGTATCCGTTCTGGTCTGCAATCGTGGCAGCATTGCTTGCGCAATTCCTGAAACCAGTATTTTACTGGCTATTGCATAAAGAATGGAAGTGGAGTCTGATGATAGACTCTGGCGGTTTTCCGTCTTCCCATAGTGCTCTTGTTTCAGCACTAGCTCTTTCCGTCGGAATTCGTGAGAATTTTAATTCTACGATCTTTGCAGTAACGTTATCTCTTGCTTGCATCGTGATCTATGATGCAGCTAACGTTCGTTATTACAGCGGGCAGAATATCAAGATCACCCAGCAGATGATCAAAGATATTCAAAACCAGTCGGATATCAAGTTTTCAGATCCGATCTACCATACACGTGTTAAGAATGTTCTAGGACATAAATGGATAGAGTGTATCGGGGGTATATTGATCGGTTTGATCGTTGCCCTTGTCTTCCATTTAATTGGTTAAGAAAGAGGTAAAGTATGTCGGAAGAAAAAGAAAAGGAATGTCAGGAAGAGTTGTCTCCTGAAGAAAAAGCAAAAAAAGAAGACATTATGGCAAGGATCGAGCATACGCTCAATAAGATCCGTCCTTATATTCAAGCAGAAGGCGGCGATGTTATCCTGCTCGATTATGAAGCAGGTATTGCTACTGTAGAAATGGTTGGTGCTTGTGCCGGCTGTATGATGGCTAGTACAGATATCAGCGAAGGTGTAGAAGCACTTGTTGTAGATGAGATCCCTGAAGTTATGAAGGTCGTTCTCGCTGGTACACCAGTCACACCATACTATTATTGATAAGCAGGATATACACCTGCTTTTTTTGTATTTAATCATTTTTTCAAAATAATATATGTTTTTTCGGCTTTCAATTTCTTATTTCTTCTTATTTTTTGAATTTTAAAGCAGGAAAACACCTCTTTTTCTTGTTTTTTAGACATAGTAGTCATATCCTAGAAAAGTAATATGAAGGGGGTCCTGTATGGAATATCCATTTGAAGAATTCGGCTCACTAGTTTTTGGTGAGAAAGAAATGTCAGAACGTTTACCTCGTCCAGTATATGATTCATGGAAGAAAACAGTTGCCAATGAAGGTGTTTTGGACAAGCAGACAGCAGATGCAATTGCGCATGCCATGAAAAGATGGGCAATGGAGAAAGGCTGCACACACTTTACACACTGGTTCCAGCCTATGACAGGCGGTACAGCTGAGAAACATGACTCTTTCATCGAACCAGATGATAAAGGTATGCCGATCGCTAGATTCTCCGGCAAGATGCTTATCAAGGGTGAACCAGATGCTTCATCGTTCCCATCCGGCGGTCTTCGTGCCACATTTGAAGCTAGAGGTTATACATATTGGGATGTTTCTTCCCCTGCTTTTATCCGTGATAACGTACTCTGCATTCCTACTGTATTTGTGTCCTATACAGGTGAAGCATTGGATCGTAAAGAACCACTTCTCAAGTCGATCCACGCTGTTAGTGACGCTGCTACACGCATCGTCAACATCTTCGGTGATAAAGAAGTAAAGCAGTGCCATCCATCTGTCGGTCTGGAACAAGAATACTTCTTGATCGATAGAGAATATTTCAAAAAACGTTTAGATTTGTTCTTAACAGGACGTACTTTATTTGGCGTTTCTGCTCCTAAAGGACAAGAACTTTCTGATCACTATTTCGGTGCAATTCCAGCTCGTGTCAGCGAATTCATGAAAGAAGTAAATCAGGAATTGTGGAAACTCGGCATCTATGCAAAGACAGAACATAACGAAGTAGCCCCGATGCAGTTTGAACTGGCACCAGTATTCAGTGAGTGCAACATTGCCGTTGACCAAAATCTTTTGATCATGGATATTCTCCGTACAACGGCTGAAAAGCATGGTCTGGCATGTCTTCTGCACGAAAGACCATTTGATGGCATCAATGGTTCTGGTAAGCATGATAACTACTCGATCGTAACGGACAATGGACAAAACTTATTTGCACCAGGTGAGAAACCTGCTGAGAACATCCGTTTCCTAGTCTTTGTATGTGCATTTATCAAAGCTGTAGATACATACCCGCTCTTACTTCGCATGAGTGCTAGTTCTGTCGGCAACGATTTCCGTTTAGGTGCAAATGAAGCCCCGCCTGCTATCATCTCCATCTACATGGGCAGCTACATTGAAGATGTTCTCTACAGTCTTTATCAAGATCATCCTTCTCAAAAGGGACGCAATGAAGTAAAAACTAATTTCAATCCGATAAACGGCCTTGCTTATGTACCACATGATAATACAGACCGCAACCGTACATCCCCTATGGCCTTTACAGGTAACAAGTTTGAATTCAGAATGCTCGGTTCCTCTATGAGTGGAGCATTGCCTAACATTGTTCTGAACTCTATCATGGCAGAAGCCTTAAACGAGATTGCAGATCAATTGAGCGGTATCAAGTATCTCCAGGATATTCGTGAAAAAGCACTTGGTATCTGCCGTGAGATCATTCATGATCATAAGCGTGTTCTTTTCTCTGGTGATGGTTATTCTCCAGAGTGGCCGAAGGAAGCAGAACGTCGTGGCTTGCCTTCTGTAAAATCTTATATCGAATCAACACAGATCTTGAAGAACGAAAAAGTCGTACATCTGTTTACTTCCTTGGGTATCTTCTCTGAAAAGGAGATCAAGGCAAATGAAGCGATCATGGAAGAACAGTATGTTGAGATCAAAGGTATTGAAGTACGTACTTTGATGGAAGTCACACGAAAAGATATCCTGCCTGCTATGATGGAAGAATTGAAGTCTTATGCAGAAGCCAACAATGCATGCAAAGACGCAGCGCCTCGTTACTTAACAACACGTGTTAAGGTTATCGGCAATTTGATCGATGATACATACGACAAACTCAAAGCACTAGAGGCTCGTTATGAAATGGTATTGCAAAAGCCTACTTCTTATGAAACAGGCTATGCTCTCTACTATGAGATCTCGCCAATGATGGAAGACCTACGTCATTCCATTGATACATATGAAAAGATCTCTTCTCCGCGCTACTACAAAGTCCCGCTCTATGAAGAAATGCTTTTCCATATCTAAGATCACTCGGATCATCTTGTCAGAAAGATGATCCTTTTTTAATACCCCGAATTTACAATCTAAATGCAACGCATCTCAAAAATAGAAAATGACTCA
>CAUWCC010000003.1:0-68830 GCA_963556805.1 uncultured Bulleidia sp.
CTTTGCCTAATTTATTGCAATAGATCTCTTGCATTGAGTTTTGCAATTCAACAAAAACAAAAAATATAGAAAAAATATTTGCAAAATATATTTTGCTTTGGTAGAATAGCTTTGTTAAAACGGAGAGGGGGTTGTGGAAAATGGCTAGAGTCGTTGTTAAAGAAAACGAAAATCTCGATGATGCTCTTCGTAGATTCAAGCGTCAGGTCTCCCGTAATGGAACCCTCGCTGAAGCTCGTAAGAGAGAGTACTATGTAAAGCCGGGCGTTAAGAGAAAGCTTAAGTCCGAGGCTGCACGTAAAGCTCGCAGAAGAGGTAAGTAAGAAGAAGCGTAAGCTTCTTTTTTTTACATTGTAATTGTTTTACAATGAAAGTAGAGATGGAGGTTTCTACTTGGAAGAGAAAAGAACATTTGTCATTGATGATCTGACAGCAGATGAAGCAATGATATTAATTGGTACTGAGGATCGTAATTTGGTGGTCCTTGGGGAATCATTTGGTCATGAGATTTATTTTCGCGACAATGTATTTACGATCGATCGTTGTACAGATGAGGAAGAAGCTGGTATCAAGGAAGTGCTGCAAGCTCTTAAAGAACAGGTGAAGCGTGGCATTGCAGTTGCAGAGCAGGATGTGATCTATGCTGCAAGAATGGTCAAGAAGCATCGTCCTATTGATTTTGAGTTGATGGGTGCTAAGGTCGTGGGTCGTACGATCACTGGCAAAGTGATTGCACCTAGAACGAGAGGACAGCTTACTTTTGTCAATGCAATGGAAGATAAGCCGGTCGTATTTGTAATTGGACCTGCTGGTACAGGTAAGACATTTTTAGCTGTAACAGCGGCAGTATCCGCTTTGAAACGCGGAGATGTCAAACGTATCGTATTAACAAGACCAGCTGTTGAAGCTGGTGAGAACCTTGGTTTTCTGCCAGGTGATCTAAAAGAGAAAGTAGATCCGTATCTGACACCTTTATACGATGCCTTGCATGATATGCTGGGACAGGAACAGACGGAGAAGTTGATCGAAAAGGGAACGATAGAGATCGCACCTTTGGCCTATATGAGAGGGCGTACATTGAACGATGCATTTGTGATCTTGGATGAGGCACAAAATACCACAGGTTCACAGATGAAGATGTTCTTGACACGTATTGGTTTCCATTCACATATGGTCATTACAGGTGATGTGACGCAGATCGATCTTGTTGGTAAGGTAGAAAGCGGTCTGGTACAAGCTTCTCGTATCTTAGCAGATATGGAAGATATTGCCGTGTTGCATTTCTCTACAGATGATGTTGTACGTCATCCGCTTGTACAGAAGATCGTAGAGCGTTATGCCAAATACGAATCGTGCTGAGATGCAGAGGTTTTTCCTCTGCTTTTTGGACATGGAATAGAAATAGAGGATAATATGGAAATTACATTGATTAATCATACAGATGCGGATATTTCCGCTTATGAACCATTCTTTCATACGATTGCAGAGTCTGCTGAAAAAAGATTGTCTTTGCTTGGTGTATATGAGATCAGCGTGACATTTGTGCACTCGGATGAGATCCATGACATCAATCGTGAATATCGCAATATAGATTGTCCTACAGATGTGATTAGTTTTGCTATCAATGATGTACCGGAATTAGTAGACATGGAAGAGAAAGATCTTGGGGACTTATTTATTAATATTGATTATGCGGCAAAGCAGGCTGAGGAATATGGTCATTCTTTGATGAGAGAAATGGGTTTTCTCTTTACACATGGTCTTCTGCATTGTTTAGGTTATGATCATATGACCGAATCTGAGGAGAAGGAGATGTTCGGATTGCAGAAGGAAATTTTAGATCCGATCGTATCTCGTGATGAAAAATAAATTTAAAGCAGCTTTTGTTGGTATTTTGACAGGTCTTAGACATCGGTCTATCATCACTCAGTTTATTCTTGGTGCTCTGGCTGTGCTGGCTGGGGCAGCATTGCATTTGACAACCATGGAATGGATGGTGGTCATTGTGTGTATTGCTGTCGTGATCGCGGCAGAGATGCTGAATACATGTATTGAGTTGTTATGTGATCTGTATACAAGGGAATACAATGAGATGATCAAAGCAATTAAAGATATTGCGGCTGGGGCTGTGCTTGTGGTCAGTATTGGTGCATTGGCAGCAGCTTGTATGATCTTAATGCGTCATTTTGGAGGTTTGTTATGACAAAGGAGCAGTTGATCACGGAAGCTTTTAAAGCGTTGAAGAATGCATATGCACCATATTCTCATTATCATGTCGGGGCAGCAATCTTGACGAAGGATGGGAAAGTGACATATGGTGCCAATATTGAGAATGCATCATATGGAGCAACGAATTGTGCGGAGAGAAGTGCGGTTTTTGCGGTATATTCTCTTGGTTATCGGAAAGATGACATCGTTGCTCTAGCTATCGTATGTGATGGGGAACGTCCAGCATCACCATGCGGTATATGCCGACAGGTATTGAGTGAACTGCTGCACGAAGATACCCCTATTTATTTATCAAATGGAAAAGAAGAAGTGACTTGTACGATGAAGGAATTACTTCCGATGTCGTTTAATATGGAGGATGTTTTGTAATGAGAAGTGGGTTTGTAGCATTGGCTGGTAGACCTAACGCAGGTAAGAGCACGTTGATTAATTCTTTGGTCGGTGAGAAGGTGGCGATCGTTTCAGAGAAGGCACAGACAACGCGCAGTGAGATCCGTGGTATTTATACAGACCGTGATCGTCAGATCGTGTTTACGGATACCCCAGGTATCCATAAGCCTTTAGATCGTCTTGGGGCACGTATGAATAAAGAAAGTAAGGACGTTATGCAGGGGGTAGATGTGATTTATCTAGTCGTGGATGGTTCTGTTCCTTTTGCGGCTGGAGATGAGTTTGTATTAAATATGGTAAAATCTGCTGATCTGCCGGTTTTTCTGATCATGAATAAGATCGATAAACTGCCTAAGGAGAAAGTCTTGCAAAATTTGATGTCATGGCAGGAAAAATATGCATTTGCAGAATATTTTCCATTAAGTGCTAAGTTTGACCGTTCCTTTGAAGCATTGGTGGAGACGACTGCATCCTATCTTCCGGAAGGCGGATTATTGTATCCTGAAGCGATGATCACGGATGGGGCAGAGAATTTCCGTATTGCTGAGATCATTCGTGAAAAGGTATTGCTTTGTACGGAACAGGAAGTACCGCATGCATCTGCTGTTAAGATCGAACATAAAGAATTTACGGATAAGGGTTGTGAGATCCAGGCTGTGATCTTGGTGGAAAAACCAGGACAAAAGGGTATTATGATCGGCAAAGGTGGTTCTATGCTGAAAAAGATAGGTTCTATGGCACGTAAGGATATTGAAAAGCTGTTAGATCAGCATGTGTACCTTTCTTTATTTGTACGTGTAGAAGAAGAATGGCGTTCGAAAGATGCACGTATTACAGAATACGGATATGGTGGTGCTTTTAGAGAATGAATGAGCGGGAAACGGGGATCGTTTTGAAACAGAGCGATTACCGTGAACGTGATGTTTTATTGTCTGTATATACGAAAACGTATGGAAAGATCAGCTTTGTTGTTCCTGGGGCAAGAAAGATCACGAGTAAGAATGCGGCTTCTATTCTGCCGTATGAAGAAACGGAACTTTTATTCGATGCAAAGGAAGGAAAGTCGCTCTTTCGTTTACGGAATGCACATGTTTTACAATTATTTCGGCATCTGCGTATGGACCTATCTGCTGTAGCAGCGGCTGGGGTCATTAGTGAAGTGATGGATGCTATGACTTTGCCAAGGGATACGCATGATAGTGAAAAATTATATGATACCCTTTCAGCATCATTCTCTGCTTTAGATACTGGGGTCCATCCTGATACGGTATTAGCTGTGTACCTTGGAGATATCTTAACAAGATTTGGCTTTCGACCTGCTGTGGATGGCTGCGTATTGTGCGGTAGTGACACTGTTTGTGCTTTATCTGCGGCAGAGGGTGGTTTTCTTTGTGAGAAGCATGCAGAAGAAAAACAAATACCTCAGCAGGATCGTGTTGCTTTAGCAAGATTTCGTATGCTGGTAAGAGCTGGTATGCAGCATTTATCCTATGTCATAGATAAAGGTGGAGCAAAGCAGTGCGATGTAGATGTTTTGGTCGATATGCTGGAGAGATATGCGGGTGTTCATATTAAAACGTATACTTTTTATACAAAAGTTCGAGGCGATTGAGAAATCGCTTTTTACGTGTGATGACAACCTGTCACACTAGGGTTTGAATCGTGACACGTGAAGTGCTATACTGCTAACGTTTACAAGTGTAATTTGATCAAGGGGGTACAAGTCATGGATCAGGAAAAAACATTTGACCTCATCGTTTCACATGCCAAAAATACTGGTTTTGTGTTCCAGGGTTCTGAAATATACGGTGGTCTCAGCAATACATGGGACTTTGGTCCGTATGGTGTTATGTTAAAGGATAATATCAAGCGTGCTTGGCAGAAGAAGTTTATTCAGGAAGATCCGAATAACGTCGAGATTCAGGCTGCTATCTTGATGAATCCGCGTGTTTGGGAAGCTTCAGGCCATTTGAAGGGATTTTCCGATCCTTTGATGGATTGCAAGAGCTGTCATACACGCCATAGAGCAGATCAGCTTATCGAGCAGTGGTCTCATGGTGAAGTGAGTCCAGAAGGCTGGAGCAACGAGGAAATGGAGAAGTTCATCGAAGATAACAATATTCCTTGTCCAGACTGTGGCAAGCACGATTTCACACCGATTCGTTATTTTAATTTGATGTTTAAGACATTCCAGGGCACACTGGAAGATGCAAAGAGTGCTGTATATCTTCGTCCAGAGACAGCACAAGGCATGTTTGTAGATTTTAAGAATGTACAGCGTGCATATAGAAAGAAGCTTCCATTTGGTATTGGTCAGATCGGTAAGTCTTTCCGTAATGAGATCACACCAGGCAACTTCATCTTTAGAACAAGAGAATTTGAACAGATGGAAATGGAATTCTTCTGCAAGCCGGGTGATGATGATAACTGGTTCCCATACTGGCGTCAGTTCTGTATGGATTGGATCCTTTCTTTGGGTGCCAATAAGGATAATCTTCGTTTCCGTGATCATGATAAGAAAGAGTTGAGCTTCTACTCCAAGGCAACAACAGATATTGAATATAAGTTCCCTTGGGGCTGGGGAGAGCTGTGGGGCATTGCTGATCGTACTGACTATGACCTTACACAGCATCAGAATACTTCTGGTAAGGATCTGACATATTTGGATCCGACAACAAATGAGAAGTATCTGCCGTTCGTTGTTGAACCAGCTGTTGGTGTTGAGAGATTGTTCTTCATGTTCTTCACAGATGCCTATGATGAAGAGAAGTTGGAAAATGGTGATACACGTGTTGTTATGCACTTCAATCCAGTTTTGGCTCCGATCAAGGCTGCTATTCTGCCGTTGCAGAAGAAGAAACATGCTGAAAAAGCACAGGAGATCTATCGTTCTCTGTCTTGTGATTTCACTGTAAATTATGATGAATCCGGTTCTATCGGCAAGCGCTACCGCCGTATGGATGAGATCGGTACTTTGTACTGCATTACAGTTGATGATGAGACTTTAGAGAATGGTACAGTTACATTGCGTGACCGTGATACGATGGAACAGGTTCGTCTTACGGTTGATGAAGTAAGAGCGAAGATCTGTGAGGAGATTCGTTTTTAAGGAGATTTAAATGTCATTTTACTCACCGCAGGAGTTGGACGAACTTCGTAGCAAAGCAGATATCGTAGATGTGATCTCACATTATATACAAGTGAAAAAGGTTGGACGGACGTATAGAGCTAGATGTCCTTTTCATGATGACCATGATCCTTCTATGCATATCAATCCCGAAATGCAAATATATAAATGCTTTGTCTGCGGGGCAGGTGGCAATGTTTTTGGTTTTGTCCAAAAGTTTGAAAAGATTTCTTTTCCAGAAGCGGTGAGTAAAGTTGCAGATCTAGTTGGTTTTGAACTCTCATCGCAGCCTGTGAAGCAAAAAAAAGATGCAGATCCGCATAAACGTGTTCTGCATGAAGTCTTGCAGGAAGCTGTTCGGTATACGATGTATGAATTGAACAGTGAAGCAGGACGCCAAAAGAAAGAATATTTGCAAAGGCGCGGTCTGAATGATGATATCATTGCAAAATTTGAAATCGGCTACGATCCAGGAAGGGATGCTTTGTATCGCTTTCTGCATGCTAAAGGGTATACAGACCGGGATCTGGTTGATGCAAATGTTGTGGCGCTGTATGGGGATGGTTTTCGTGATGTATTTGCGGATCGTATAACTTTTCCGATCCACGATGCAGCGGGAGATCCCGTAGGATTTAGTGCCCGTACGATCGATCCTAATGAACCGTCTAAGTATATCAATACAACAGAGACTGAGATCTATGTAAAGGGTAGACTTGTCTATAATGCACATCGTGCCCGTATGGAAGCACGTCGCCAAGGCAGGATCTACATATGTGAGGGTGTCACGGATGTGATCGCTTTTGCTAGAGCCGGCATAGATAACGCTGTATGTACACTTGGGACATCTTGCACCAATGATCAGCTTGCATTGATCAAGCGACTGGCAGTACAGCTTGTGTTTTGTTATGACGGTGATGCGGCTGGTCAGAATGCGACGTGGCGTGCTGTAAATATGGCCCTGGATCTTGGGGCGGAAGTCAGTGTAATCGATAATAGAACAGGCAAAGATCCGGATGAGATCATACGCCAGGATGGACCGGAAGCTCTGGTGAAATTATCGGAACAGATGATCTCCTGGATGGAATTCTATCTGCAATACGAAAAAGATCGCACTAATTTGAACTCTTATTTAGAAAAGAAAGAGTTTATCGATAAAGTACAGGAACAGATCAAACGTTTACCAGATGAGACAGATCGAATGTATTTCACACAGCGTCTATCTGAGTTGACGGGGATCCATTTACAGTATGAGAGAAGTCCACGTGATGTTATTTCGTTGACTAGTACAGTGCGGCCGGTGCATGCGTCCGTACCTAAAGGGATTACATCAGCTGAAGATCAGATCTTGATCATGATGCTGAAGAGTCCTTCTTTGGCTAGGATCTTTGAAGATGAGCTTGGATATTTGACCGATCCTGTCTATCAAGGTGCGGCTGTGGCGATCTTAGATTGCATTCATAGGATCGGTAAAGCAGATTTGAATATTCTGCTTGATGCTGTGGAAGACAGTGATACAGCAGAATTGTTGACGACATTAGTATCTTCAGAAGCATATCGTTTTTCATATAGTGAAGATATGATGCGAGGTGCGATCAGGAAAATAAAAAGAAATTATTTACGTGATCAAGCATCTGCATATCGGGAACAATTGAATGATACTCTCAACAAAGAGAGCCGGCAGCTGTTAACACAACAATATATGAATTGCATGCTTTTTATTCGTAAGAATTTAGATGAAGAAAAGGATAAGTGATGAGCACTCAATGGAGTGAGAGAGGCAGAAGGTGAAAGAATGAATAGTAAAAATGCGGCAAATGATAAGAAGCAGGCTGCTAAGATCGAAATTTATAAAAAGGTCGGCAGAACAAAAGAGTTGAAGAGTTTGGATGAACTTAAGGAAGATTACCTCCGTGTCTATCATTCCGAAGGTTCTTTGTATCAGAAGGATGTTATGGATTCTTTGGAGAAGCTTTCTCTGTCAGATGATGATATGGATAATTTGTGGGATTGGTTCTCTGCAAATGACATTGAGATTTCTGAAGACGAGGATATTGTGGAAGAGATCACACCTGAAGATGAGGAAGATGACAAGGAGGATATTCTTGATGATGAACTTGATTCTAGCATCGATGAGCGTTCTGATGATGACGAAATGGATATCCTCCGTAAGCGTTATGCACCAGAGGAGCTTATTACACGTAATACAACTGTACAATTGAATGACCCTGTTAAGATGTATCTAAAAGAGATTGGTCGCGTACCGCTTTTGAAGCCGGAAGATGAGCCGGAGATTGCAAAGCGAATCGAAGCTGGTGATGAAGAAGCAAAGAATATTTTGATTTCTTCTAACTTGCGTCTTGTTGTTTCTATTGCTAAGAAGTATGTCGGCAGAGGTATGTTATTCTTGGATCTGATCCAGGAAGGTAATATGGGTCTTGTTAAGGCAGTTGAAAAGTTTGATTATACGAAGGGCTTTAAGTTCTCTACGTATGCTACATGGTGGATCCGTCAGGCGATCACACGTGCTATTGCGGATCAGGCAAGAACGATCCGTATTCCTGTACATATGGTAGAAACGATCAATAAGCTGACACGTGTACAACGTCAGCTTGTACAGGAACTTGGTAGAGATCCAAGTGCGGAAGAGATTAGTGCACGCATGGAAGGCATCTCTCCAGAAAAGGTAAGAGAGATCCAGAAGATCGCATTGGAACCAGTTTCTTTGGAAACTCCTATTGGTGAGGAAGATGATTCTCATTTGGGTGACTTTATCGAAGATAAGGATGCGATGTCTCCAGATGAATATGCAAATAATCAGCTACTAAAGGATGAGATCAACAATGTTCTCTCAGGTTTGACAGAACGTGAAGAGAAGGTTCTTCGTCTGCGTTTTGGTCTATATGATGGGCGTACAAGAACATTGGAAGAAGTTGGTAAGGAATTCAATGTTACACGTGAACGTATTCGTCAGATTGAAGCAAAAGCTTTGCGTAAACTGAAGCATCCGACACGTTCCAAGAGATTGAAGGATTTCTTTGATAGATGAATCGCATTGATGAAATTGCAAAGATGGTCAAATCCGGCATGGTCTTAGCTGATATCGGCACAGATCATGCTTTTCTTCCCATTCAACTTGTTCAAACAGGGATATGTCCTAAGGCATATGCTTGTGATATTACAGAAGGTCCGTTGGCTATTGCAAAACGTAACATTTCTGCTGCTGGATTAGACGGCAAGATAAAGACGATCTTGTCAGATGGATTTGATCAAGTTCCTAAAGATACCCAATGTGTTGTTATTGCAGGTATGGGTGGTCATACGATCATTGGTATTCTAGAGCGTGCTGAAAATAGATTGCAGGATCTTAAGCAGATCGTTGTCGAGGCAAATAATGATTCGGATGCATTGCGTCATTGGATCTCTTCAAAGGGATATACGATCACGGATGAGGTGATGATTCATGATCGGAATCATGATTATGCATCGATCTCCTTTACGAGTGCGCCGCATGCTCCTTATACAGAAGAAGAACAGCTGCTTGGACCTGTTCTTATGGCAAAGAGATCACCAGAGTTCATTTCTCATTGCATAAGGATGAAAGAGAAGCTCGATATGATCTTATCACATCGTCATGATGCTGTATTAGAAAAACATAGAGAGTGGTATGCTGCATATACGAAATAAGGATCGGTCAATCTCCCGATCCTTTTTTGTTGCAGAATAGATACTGATCTTCAATGGTGCTGTAAACTAAAAAAGAGGCTCAGCCTCTCTTTCGTGTATTAAGCAATGTTATTTATAGCTGTAGCGAGTCTTGACTTCTGACGTGCGACATAGTTCTTCTTCTTGATGCCGCTGCAGATGGACTTGTCAAGGAGCTTGCTAGCTGTGTTGTAAGCTGCAATTGCTGCTTCCTTATCATTTGCTTCTACTGCTGTTCTAACAGCCTTAAGAGCTGTCTTAAGAGCACTCTTCTCGCCTGCCTTTGCATTCTGTCTCTTCAGATTTGTCAAAGCACGCTTCTTCTGTGACTTAATATTTGCCATAAATACACCTCCGTTCTTAAATGCAAAATGGATTATATCAAAGCAAAAGTTAAATTGCAATGAAAAACGGCTTATTTATAGGCGTTTACGATGGTAGGACAAATCTAAATTTTCTTGTATAATAATCCGAGTTAAGGAGGTTCGGTCATGAAAGATGAAAAAATTATCTTTTTCGGGACACCAGAGTTTGCGGCAGCCATACTGCAGGTCCTGATCGATGAGAAATATAATGTGATTGCGGCTGTGTCTCAGCCAGATCGCCCTGTTGGTCGTAAGCATAAGATCATGCCGACACCTGTGAAGGTGTTGTGTGAAAAACATGATATTCCATGTTTACAGCCGGATAAATTGAAAGAAGGGTATGAGGATATTTTGGCTTTAGAACCAGATTTGATCTTGACTTGTGCCTATGGGCAGTTGATCCCTGAGGTAGTATTGCAATGTCCTCGTCTTGGCTGTATCAATGTACATCCAAGTTTATTGCCAAAGTATCGTGGTGGTGCTCCTATGCATTATCCTATCCTAAATGGTGATCATGAAACAGGTGTATCTTTGATGGAGATGACACAGGCGATGGATGCAGGTCGTGTTTATGCTCAAGTCAAACTTCCAATCGGACCTGATGAAACAGAAGCAGAGCTGGAACCACGTTTGATGGCCGCATCTTGTGAGATGGTGCGTACATATTTGACGCCTTATCTAGAAGGGAAACTCCCTGGGGTAGAACAGGATGAGAGTCTTGTGACATTCTGTCATAACATTACACGTGAGCAGGAGAAGGTATCCTTCCAAAAAGAAGAGATCCATGCTTTGTATAACCATATAAGAGCTTTGATTGATTGGCCGATTCCATATGGTGTGGTAGAAGGCAAACGAGTAAAGTTTTATGCAGTGAGAATGCAGGAAGGTGCGTGTGGTAGTCCAGCCGGCACGATCCTGGGATTCAAGGATCATGCAATGATCGTAGCTGCAAAAGGCGGAACGATCCTTGTGAAGGAACTGCAGCCTGAGGGCAAAAAGAGGATGAATGCGGATGCGTTTGCGAACGGATATGCCGCTGAATGGACTGGAAAGAGATTTGATTAATGATTGATCAGAAGCATATTAGAAATTTTTGCATTATTGCACATATTGACCACGGTAAGAGTACTCTTGCCGATCGTATCTTGGAAATGACAGATACTGTCAGACAGCGTGATATGAAGTCACAGCTGCTCGATGATATGGAATTGGAAAGAGAACGTGGTATTACGATCAAGCTGAATG
Organism: uncultured Bulleidia sp.; assembly: GCA_963556805.1. GTDB lineage: Bacteria > Bacillota_I > Bacilli_A > Erysipelotrichales > Erysipelotrichaceae > Bulleidia. The sequence continues at coordinate 11,059 of CAUWCC010000003.1, forward strand.
CTGTGCAGCTTTCGTATACAGCCAAAGATGGGGAAGAGTATCTCTTCAACTTGATCGATACACCAGGTCATGTCGACTTTACGTATGAAGTTTCGCGTTCCTTAGCGGCATGTGAAGGTGCTGTTTTGGTCGTAGATTGCACCCAAGGTGTACAGGCACAGACTTTGGCAAATACATATCTTGCTTTAGATAATGATCTGGAAGTGATTCCTGTTATCAATAAAGTAGATATGAATAATGCGATGCCGGATATGACAAAGCATGAGATCGAAGATATTATCGGTTTGGATTGCACGGATGCACCGTTGATCAGTGCTCGTACAGGTCTCAATGTAGCAGAGGTCTTGGAACAGATCGTAACGAAGATACCCGCCCCAAGCGGAGATCCAAAGGCACCTTTGCAGGCGCTTGTATTTGACTCTTTCTATGATCCATATCGTGGTGTTATTGCTTTGGTAAGGATCCGTGAAGGTGAGTTGTCGGTCGGTGATAAGGTCAAGTTTATGGCAACGGGAAAGGAATATGAAGTGCTTGAATGTGGTATCCGCAATCCGAAGGAAGTAAAGGTCAATACACTTGTATGCGGTGATGTAGGTTGGTTTGCGGCTTCAATCAAGGATATTCACGACGTCCGTGTTGGTGATACGGTAACAAAGGCAGATCGTCCTGCTACCCAGCCACTTTCTGGATATAAGAAGATGAATCCAATGGTCTTCTGTGGTCTTTACCCAAGTGATGCGGCAAGATATCAAGATCTGCATGATGCTTTGGATAAACTGCAGTTGAATGATGCAAGTCTGCAATATGAGCCGGAGACATCCCAAGCACTTGGTTTTGGTTTCCGTGTAGGTTTCCTTGGCCTTTTGCACATGGATGTCATTCAGGAGCGTTTAGAGCGTGAATATAACTTGGATTTGATTGCAACAGCACCATCTGTTATCTATCACTGCTACTTGAGTGATGGTTCTATGCTTGAGATCGATAATCCAGCTAAGATGCCGGATGCTTCACGTATCGATCGTGTAGAGGAACCGTATGTGAAAGCAGAGATCATGGTACCAGATGCATATATTGGGGCGGTTATGGAGCTGTGTCAGAATAAGCGCGGTATTTTCAAGGGGATGGATGTCATTGATGCAGGTAGAAATACGGTCATCTATGAACTGCCGTTATCTGAGATCATCTTTGACTTCTTTGATCGTTTAAAGTCATGTTCTAAGGGATATGCTTCCTTGGATTATGAAGTGATCGGATATCGTCCTGAGGATCTTGTTCGTATGGATATCTTACTAAATGGCGACACAGTCGATGCTTTGTCTGTTATCGTACATCGTGAACAGGCATATGCACGTGGTTCTGTTATTGCTCGTAAGTTGAAGGATCTTCTTCCCCAGCAGCAATTTGAAATACCTGTACAGGCAGCAGTCGGCGGTAAGGTCATTGCGCGTACGAATATCAAAGCATTGCGTAAAAACGTCTTAGCTAAGTGTTATGGCGGTGATATTTCTCGTAAGAAGAAGTTGTTGGAAAAACAGAAAGAAGGTAAAAAGAGAATGAAGGCAGTTGGTTCTGTAGTGATCCCGCAGGAAGCTTTCATGGCAGTTCTTTCTGTGGATGATGAACCAAGGAAGAAATAATGGCAAAGCATTTATATCTGCATGTGCCGTTTTGCCGCAGTATATGCTATTACTGTGATTTCTGCCACATAGTAAAAAATGAGGCAGTGGAACAAAGCTGGCTGACAGCCTTGCAAAAAGAGTTTTCTCTTCGTACATTTGATTGCGATCTGGAAACAATATATATCGGCGGAGGTACGCCGAGTGCTTTATCTTTGTCACGTCTGGAGCAGGTATTCCTGCTCCTTTCTCCCTATACAGAATATTTGCAAGAATATACGATCGAACTCAACCCTGAAACAGTTACCGATGAACTTGTACAGCTTTTAGTGAAGTATGGCGTTGATCGTATATCTATGGGATTGCAAACAAGTGATGATGCTTTGCTGCAAAGTATCGGTAGACATCATACATACCGAGATGTGCAGCAGGCATGTAAATGTCTGCGACATTGGGGCATTGATAATATCTCTTTAGATCTGATGTATGGTCTGCCTGGTCAAACAATGGCAATGTTGCAGCAGTCTGTACTGGATGCACTTGCATTGGCACCAAAACATCTATCGTTATATTCCCTTACGATAGAGGAGAACTCTGTATTCGGCAAACGCGGCGTCAAATCGGTAGATCCAGATCTTGATGCCGACATGTATACATGGATCTGTGAAGAATTGCCTAAACATGGATTTGAGCACTATGAGACAAGCAATTTTGCTTTGCCACATTATCGTTCTCTGCATAATACAGCGTATTGGGAATACAAAGATTTTTATGGTGTGTCATGCGGAGCCAGTGGGAAAGAGGGACATATGCGTTATGATAACTGCCGCAATATTTATTCGTATTGTGCAGATCCTATGCAGCGTGAAGAGATCTTTCTTGACCGGGATGATGAACAGTTTGAGATGGTCATGATGTCACTGCGGATGGATCGTGGTCTTGATCTAAAGTCATATGAACAAAAGTTTGGGGAGTCTTATCAAGTTCGTTTTGGCAGTGCTAGTGAACGTTTGGTAGAGCAGGGATTACTAGCATATACAGAAGATGGGTATGTACGCGCAACAGCACGTGGTGCTTTTATCTTAAATTCTGTATTAGTAGAGTTGATGTGACTTGCATAGCAAATAAGTGTCTGCTATAGTAAATAAGCTTTCAGGCTGGGAAGTGACGCATCCTCGGCACATTGCTCGGCTTGGAACGACAGAAAGAAAGAGGAATTTAAAATGTTGGAAAAGGAACAGGCATCTGAAATCGTTAAGGAATTTGGTCGTACAGAAGGCGACACAGGTTCTGCTGAAGTACAGATCGCTTTGCTTACAGCACAGATCAAGCGTTTGACTGTACACATGAAGGAAAACAAGAAGGACTATTCTTCTAACCGTGGTCTTATGAAGATGGTTGGTCGTAGAAGAAATCTTCTTGAATACCTCAAGAAGCATGACGTTAACCGTTACAGAAACGTTATTCAGAAGCTCGGTCTGCGTAAGTAATTACATCAGATGGAAGAAAGACTCGGGAAACCGAGTTTTTTTTATACATGAGAGATGATTTGGATATGTTGGCAGCGTTCTGCAAGATCAATGCTATGCTATAATTTTTTTGAAAAAGGTGTTGGTATGAGCTATATAGATTTTAAGAATGTCAGAAAGACATATGGATCAGGAGAAGTTGCTATTCATGCTTTAGATGGGGTAGACTTCGCAATTGAAAAAGGTGAATTCATTGTGATCGCTGGTGCTAGTGGTGCTGGTAAATCTACGATCTTAAATATTTTAGGTGGTATGGATCGTTGTACATCAGGTGAAGTATCGGTAGATGGAATGCGGATTGATCAGTTGAATGAGAAACAGATGACGGATTATCGACGCTATGATATTGGCTTTGTATTCCAGTTTTATAATCTTGTCCAAAATTTGACAGCTTTAGAAAATGTAGAACTGGCATCTGAGATATGCAAAGACCCCTTGGATCCAGCAGTAACGTTGGAACAAGTAGGTCTTGGTAAAAGAATGCAGAATTTTCCTTCACAGTTGAGCGGCGGTGAACAGCAAAGAGTAGCCATTGCCCGTGCACTAGCTAAGAATCCAAAGTTGCTATTATGTGATGAACCAACTGGAGCATTGGACTATGTAACAGGTAAGCAAATATTGAAACTGCTGCAGGATACATGCCGGCAGCTTGGTATGACAGTCATCATCATTACGCATAACCTGGCTTTATGTCCGATGGGGGATAAAGTGTTTCATATTAAGAGCGGGAAGGTAGTCTCTATGGAGATCAATCCGAATCCTACTGATATTGCGGAGATCGAATGGTGATGCCGCACACATTATGGAAGAATATCCTTCGTTTGATCAAGACAACGAAGAGTAGATTTTTCTCGCTGATGGCTATCGTTATGATAGGTACAGCGTTCTTTATTGGTGTCTATTCCAGCTCCACTATCATGGCAGCTTCGGTAGATGCTTATGATGATGCATATGCATTACGGGATATACAGATCTTTTCTGATTATGGTTTTTCAGAAGATGATGTGAAAGCGGTAGAAGCTCTTCCGGATATTAAAAAAGCAGAGGGTGAGAAGTTTGTTGATGTGATTGCTGCTAATGATTCAGACACATATACGACACGTATTCATTCCTATGATAAAGATGCCAAAATTGATCGTTTTAAGCTGGTAGAAGGTAGATTGCCGGAAAAGCCTGGAGAGGTGCTGGCAGAGCATGGAACACCAGTAACGGAAGTATTTCCGATCGGTACAAAAGTGAGATTGTCTCGACCGGATGATGATCTGAAAGATTTCATTGATAGAGATGAAGTGACGGTTGTAGGTTTAGTCGATACACCTGTGTATCTGAACTATTCGAAAGAGAATAGTACATTGCGAAATACATCGATCAAGACATATTTATATATGCCAGAAGAAAATTTTACGATCGATCGTATCCTTTCTATTTCAGCAATCACACAAGATGGTGCTTCTTATGACAGTTTTTCTGATGCATACGATACATATAGCGAAGGTGTGAAGCAGGAAGTCAGGACCTTGGCAGATGAAAGACAAAAGAGCCAATTTGCGGATATCAAACAGAAAGCTTTGGATCAGTATCATGATGGTCTTAGAGAATATCGTGAAAATGAAGAAAATTTCCAGAAAAAGATCCATGAAGCAGAGCAGAAGCTGGAGAATAGTGCAAAGCAATTAGAAGATGGTAAAGCACAAGTACAGCAAGCAGAGAAGGAACTTGCGGATGGTAGAGAAAGTTTAGCTTCTGCGGAACAAGAAGGAAGAAAGAAGCTGGAAGAAGGCAAGAAGCAGTTGGATGCTGGTTGGCAGAAACTGACGGAAGCTGAAGACAAGTTGGCTGGACTAGATGAGCAAAGAGATGATCTAGCCAAGATGTACCAAGATACAGCTTTGCATCTGGTTTTATTGCAACAGGCGATGGATATGTTAGCGTATATGCCGCAAGAGGCAGGCATGGCTGCTATAGCAGAAGATCTGCATATCGATCTATCTGTTCTAGATCAGATCGTACCGGATTGGCGTGAGAAAACATGCGGTGCATTATTGACTTCTTTACAACAATTGCAAAAGCAGGCAGAAGATGGACTTTCTGCAATGGAAATGGGGCTTATGGCAATGGATGAAGGTGCTATGGCATCTGATCCTCAAGCATTGCAAGAGCAGAAAGATGTATGGTCTAGTTATCATAGGATCGTTTCAGAGTCAGTACCATTGCAGAAGGAAAACACATTGCTTTCATGCATTGCTGCAATGCCAGGTGAAGTACGTGATTTGAGACTTGGTTATTTCACAGTGTTTTACGGCAGTCTGCAGGAAGTGAAAGATCTCTACGCACCAGAAGACCCGATCTTATATGGTCGGCTTGGTGATTTCCTTGCCCAGGCTGAGCAGGATCTTGCTGAAAAGAAAGCACAAGAGCCTGAAGAATTGAAGTGGCAGGCAATGTATGAGGGGGTTAGGATCTTCCATACCTATGCACCATCATCTTTGCAGGATATGTCTATGGTCGTATTGCAAGCAGCACATGGCATCCTGCCAGATGTTGCATCTGTTTTAGGTCTAGACCCGCATACAACTACCTTTGGTACGCTGCAAGATCAAAGTATCCAAAGATTTGAAGCAAATAGTGCTGTATTACAGGAAAAAAAGAATGCAGTCCAAGCAGGACAAGAAGCACAGAAACAACGATTTCATACACATTATGACAGCTTGCAGAGCCAACTTCATGATACAGAAGACTTATTGACGCAGAAACAAGCAGAACTGGAACAAGGAACAAGATCTTTAGAAGAAGGGTTGGCAGCTGGTAGGAAACAGCTGGCAGATGGAGAAGCATCGTTGAAGTCTGCTCGTCAAAAACTGGTAGATGGAGAAATACAACTGCAGAATGGACGAGATGAACTCAGTAAACAAAAGAGAGAAGGACAGCAGAAGTTGGATGATGCACATGTTCAGCTGGTCGATGCAAAGAAACAGATCGATGACATGAAGGCAGGAGAGTGGACGGTATTGAGTCGGAAACAGCATTATGCTTCTGTTACATTTAGTCAAACGATCGACCAAATGGCAGCCATTGGGAAGATCTTTCCTGTTTTCTTCTTGATGGTAGCGATCCTTGTATGCATGACAACAATGGCTCGAACAGTAGATGAACAACGTACTGAGATCGGTGTTCTTAGAGCTTTGGGATATACACGCACACAATGTACTGCAAAGTACTTGCTATATGCAGGTATTGCAACAGTGATCGGTGAATTGATCGGAGCAGCTGTTGGTATCGTCACCTTCCCTGTTATTATCTACAGTACATGGAAGATGATGTACATCCTCCCTGAGATCATATTAGTCATGGATTGGAAGATGTTGATCATTACTGATATTGCCTTCTTGGCTGTTATGCTGTTGACAACGTGGTTTACATGTCGTCAGGATATGAATGAAGTACCATCACAGCTATTACGTCCAAAGGCACCAAAGCTTGGCAAGAATATGCTGCTGGAGAAGATATCTCCGATCTGGCGTCATATTTCCTTTACTTGGAAAGTAACGATCCGTAACTTATTCCGTGATAAGAAGAGATTTATTTTGACTGTGATCGGTGTGGCAGGCTGTACGGCATTGCTTGTGACTGGTTTTGGAATTCGTGATTCGATCACTGGTATGGTATCTGTGCAATATGATGAATTGACGAAATATGACGGCTTGGCAGATATAGAAGATACCCTTTCTAATACGGATGTTACAGAACTAGAACGACAGATCAAAGCATCTCAAGGTGTAGAGAAAGTAGAGGAGATTTATGGCTATAACTCAGAGACATTTGATGAAAATGACAATGCTGTCTCGATCTCTGTACAGATCTTCCAAGATAATGCTCAGGCAAGGGATGCCTATGTATTACGGACAAGAAAAGGAAAGAAACCCGTCACATTAGGAGATGATGGTGTCGTTTTGACAGAAAAGACAGCTGAGATCCTGGGACTTCATGTGGGAGATACGTTCCGTATTGAAGATGAAGAAGGTGATCTGGTGCCTGTAAAGATAGCTGCTATTACTGAGATGCATATCAATCATTACTGTTTTATGAGTGATGCATATTATCAAAAAGTGACAGGAAAAGAGCCGTTATCAAGAATGCTTTTGATCACGGGTAATGATCTTGGTGATCTGCAGAAGCAGTTGGCATCAACAGAAGGTGTTTCTGGTGTTACTTTCTTTGAAACATCACTTGGTGCTTTCAATACGATGATCGATTCACTTGATATCATCGTTTGGACGATCATTATTTCCTCAATGGCTTTAGCATTTGTTGTACTTGGTAATTTGATCAATGTGAATATTAGTGAAAGACAAAGAGAGATAGCTACTTTGAAAGTACTTGGGTTTCATCATCAAGAAGTACAGTCATATATCTATAAAGAAAACAATGTTTTGACATTGTGCGGTGCTTTGGCGGGTATCCCGTTAGGAATATGGTTGCATCATACGATCATGTTGACGGTAGAAATGGACTATGTGATGTTTGGTAGAGAGGTTACAGGTACCTCTATTGTCTTGGCTGTTCTTTTGACGATTGTGTTTGGTATATTGGTCAACTTTGCAATGCGTAAGAAACTACGTTCTATCAAAATGGTCGAAAGTTTGAAGAGTGTTGAATAACGAGAGCATATCTTTGGATTTGTAAGAATAGAAGTGCTATAGTTTAACTAGAAAGAGAGAATGATCTCTTTCATAAAAACAGTATATTTTGTCTGTGTGAGACAGACAGGAATGGAGGAATATAATATGTCAGAAGTAAAGTTTTACAAGTGTCCTAAGTGTGGAAAGATCGTAACTGTTGTACATGATGCGCCAGTACCGCTTATGTGCTGCGGTGTTGAGATGCAGGAAATGCATGCTAATACAACAGATGCAGCAGTAGAGAAGCATGTACCGGTCATTGAACGTGTAAATGGTGAACTGTTTGTTGTTGTAGGTAGTACAGAGCATCCAATGATCCCGGAGCACTACATTGAGTTCGTTGCTTTGGAAACGGATAAGGGATTCCGCATTGCATATCTGCAGCCTGGTGATGCACCGCGTGTTGCTATCTTAAACGGAGAAAATGTAAAAGCAGTATATGCTTATTGCAATCTCCATGGTCTTTGGAAGACAGAGGCATAAGTTCATAGAAGCCCTGAAAAAGGGCTTTTTTTGTGCTTGGGCATGGGCGGGGAGGTTTTAAAGTATGTAGTGTTGTGCTATTATTACAAAGTTAAAAAGAGAAAAGAGAAAAGGTAAAAATATGGTGAAGTATAAGAAGAGTTGGGACTTCCATGGCCGTACGATCACGGTTGAAAACGGCGAGATCGCAAAACAGGCTGGTGGTTCTGTCCTTGTTCGTTATGAGGATACAGTTGTATTATCAACGGCTACAGCTTCTAGTGAAGCAAAAGATACGGATTTCTTTCCTTTGACAGTGTTGTATCAAGAAAAAATGTACGCTGCTGGTGAGATCCCTGGTGGTTTCTTAAGAAGAGAAGGAAGACCTAGTGAGCATGCTACATTGACAGCAAGATTGATCGACCGTCCGATCAGACCTTTGTTTGCAGAAGGTTTTCGTAATGAGGTACAGGTCGTAAATACAGTATTCAGCTGCGATCCAGATTGCAGCAGTGAGATGGCTTCTTTGTTTGGTTCTTCATTGGCATTGTGCATTTCTGATATTCCTTTCAACGGACCAGTTGCAGGTGTCAAGGTAGGTAAGATCGGTGATGCGTTCATCATCAATCCAACAGAAGCACAGTTGGAAGAAGCAGAGATCGATCTGACAGTTGCTGGTACAAAGGCTGCTATCAACATGGTAGAAGCTGGTGCTAAGGAAGTCAGTGAAGATGATATGTTAAAGGCTTTGATGGTTGGTCATGAAGCAATTAAGGAACTTTGTGAGATTCAGGAAGAAATCATTGCTGAGTGTGCAAAGCCTAAGATGGATGTTGTTCTCTATGAGATCGATCCAGTTGTTAAGGCTTATATCGATGAGCATGGTGCAGATCGTATTAGAGAGGCTGTTTCTATTAAGGGCAAGCTTGAAAGATATGGCAAGATCGATGAGTTGATCAATGAAATGGTCGAGGGTGTTGGCGCTCTGGAATGGGCTGATGAAAAGGCTCGTGAGAAGGCTTGCAAGCAGGCACATGAATATGGCGTAGAAGTTGAAGCAGGTGAGGTCAGAAGATTGATCTCAGAAGATAAAGTGAGACCAGATGGTCGTGCTTTGGATGAACTTCGTCCTTTGGATTCTCAGGTAGATCTTCTGCCGCGTGTACATGGTTCTGCAATGTTTACAAGAGGCGAGACACAGGTCATGTCTATTACAACGTTGGCTCCATTGTCTGAATGCCAGCAGATCGATGATCTGACAACAGTAAAAGAAAAGCGCTTTATGCATCAGTACAACTTCCCTCCTTTCTCTGTTGGTGAAGTAGGTCGTATGGGTACACCTGGTAGAAGAGAGATCGGTCATGGTGCATTGGGCGAAAGAGCATTGAAGCAGGTATTGCCTTCAGCAGAAGAGTTCCCATATGCTATTCGTACTTGTGCTGAAGTTTTGGAATCTAATGGATCTTCCTCTCAGGCAAGTATTTGTGCTGGTACGATGTCCTTGATGGCAGCTGGTGTTCCGATTAAGGCCATGGTAGCTGGTGTTGCTATGGGTCTGATCACAGTTGGTGATACATATTCTATCTTGACAGATATTCAGGGTATGGAAGATCACTATGGTGATATGGACTTTAAGGTTGCTGGTACTCGTAAGGGTATTACAGCACTACAGATGGATATCAAGGTGACTGGTATCTCTGAAGAGATCCTGAAAGAAGCTTTGGCACAGGCACACCAAGGTCGTATGCAGATCTTGGATAACATGGAAACAGCGATCAGTGAGCCAAGAGATCATGTTTCTAAGTATGCACCTAAGTATGAATCTATGATGATTCCGGTCGACAAGATCAGAATCGTTATTGGTAAGGGAGGCGAACAGATCGATAAGATTATTGAAGCATGCAATGATATCAAGATCGATATCGATGATGACGGTAGATGCGTTCTCTATCATACAGATCAGGAAATGATCGATAAGGCTAAGGCTATTATCTCTGATCTTGTTCGTGAAGCTAAAGTTGGTGATGTATATGATGCAAAAGTAAGCGAAGTGCGTGATTCCTTTGCATTCGTAACATTGTTCCCAGGTACAGATGCATTGTTGCATGTATCTGAACTTGCGTGGGAACGTACAGCAGATATCAAGCAGGTATTGCATGTTGGTGATCATGTTCAGGTCAAGGTCATCAGCATTGATGAAGGCGGCAAGGTCAAGGTTTCTGCTAAGGTCTTGCTGGAGAAGCCGGAAGGTTATGTAGAGCCGAAGAAGCCGATGCGTCCTCAGCATGGTGCAAGAGGCGATCGACATAGCAAAGACCATGACGGTGGTAACGTTGAACGTAGAGTCTTCAAGAAGAAGGCTGAATAAATCAGAAAGAGGGCGCATGGTTCGCTCTCTTTTTTGGAGGTAGAATATATGAGAATGAGAAAGAAAAAGTGGGCAGACCCATACTTGGAAGCTCACCCAGAATATGCTTTACAAGATCCATCCATTTACAAAGGCAAGTGGAAGGAATTACTTGGTTGTGAGAAATTGCATGTTGAGATTGGTACTGGTAAAGGTGGCTATCTCTTGGCAATGAGTTTGATGTATCCCGAAGAAGGCTGGGTCGGTATTGAGAAGGATCGTTCAGCAGCAGCTGTAGCATGCCGTAAAGCATTGGAAGAACGCGGCGGTGTTGAGAATAGAAGAATGATCGTCAATATGGCAGAACAGCTGACAGATTGGTTTTCACCAGGGGAGATTGACGTAATCCACTTGAATTTTTCTGATCCCTGGCCGAAGAAGAAATCCCATAAGAAGAGACTTTCTTCTGCTAAGTTCTTAGAAATGTATCGTACTGTATTAGCCGAAGATGGTGTGATCCGTATGAAGACAGATAATCAGGATCTATTTGAAGATAGTGTTCTCTATTTCTTAGAGAATGATTTCGGGTTAGCAGAGTTTTCTGTGAACTATCGTCGTAATGAACATCCTGAAGATGCTGTCACAGAATATGAGCATAAGTTCATGGAGGAAGGTTTACCGATCTATCAGCTATGTGCTTTTCCAAGACGTTGATAGGTGTGCTAAAATAATATTTGGAGAAACGCACATGAAGAAGATCTTTGTCTTTGTTTTGGCCTTGTGTCTGCTATGTGGATGCGGGACAGGACAGGTAGATTATCAGAAATTGTTGGAGACATCATTGGCGGCAGTTAATGAGAAACCGAAAGATACAGCGAATCATACTAAGGATTATTATGCATATTATTTACCGCCTGATGTCGGCAGATTGTCTGGTGATGAAACGGGAAATACATTAGATTGGTATGGAACGAAGTTTGTCATGAATCTCAATATTGCTGGTATTGTGGAAGAGACTAAGCAGACAGATACATCTGAGCGTGTTTTGTTTGATGAAGATAAGGCTGTGTATAAGGTGCATGGGATATTTGAAGATATGTCGGGATTTACTCATAACTTTCAAGTTATGATTGCGGATCTCAAAGATAGTTATGCATCATATATGCATACAGATTATGTAGACTTTTTTGCGGTATCGGATTTGTTGACAGCGGTGAAACTGCCAGCTAAGATGCTGCGGATTGCACGTAGTGTGCGTGTGGATCAGCAGCGTGTTGTACAGGACTTCAGCAAGCGGTCAGATATTACATATACAGCACATAAGATCGAATTGTTTCAGAATCTTGCACCAGAGAATGGTACGATCGATGAGTTGTTGATTGATGGATCCAATCGTATTGGTACAGGGCAGGATGAGGTGCAAAAGCCTGAAAAAGGCATGGAAATCAGTGAATAAATCGTAAAAATGCTGATTTATCTTAACATTCAAGTAAAAATAGCATAGAATTTAAATAGTTATGCAAGAAAGGAATTTGTTATGCTGAAGAAACTGCAGAATCTTTTGTTCGAAGATGATGATGACGATGAACTCGAAGACGAGGATGAAGTCGAAGAGGTTGAAGAGCCTGTAACGACTCGTCCAGTGCATACTGCTCAGGAACAGCCGAAACCTGTTGCACAGCCGCAGCCGGTAGAGCCTGTCATGAAGGAAGAGCAGTCTCATATGAATAGAATCGATGTTACGGGTTATGTACCTGTTCAGGAAGCTAAACCAGAGCAGACAGCTGTTCAGCAGTCTGCACCTGTAAAGGAAGAGAAAAAAGCAAAGCTTGTCGGTATTACGGTAGATGATTTCAATGATGTTCAGCCTGCTGGTAAGAAGGTTGTTCAACAGACTAAGCCGAAGACTCAGAAGCAGGTTAAAACACAGACGAAGAAGACCCCTGTAAAACAGGTATCTAAGCCGTCTTATCAGTTCCAACCTGTCATTTCTCCGATTTTTGGTGTAGATGAAAAGGATCTGACTGCTTTGAAGACAACAACACAGAAGGTTGCTGAGATCAATTCTATGAATGAAGATGACAGCAACATTACACCAGTGATTTCTCCGATCTATGGCAGTACATCTGAAGGAAGTGTTAGTTCTTTTGAACAGCCTATGAAGGAAAATGTTGTTAAGAAAGAAATACCTGTGACGAAGCAGGAAGAGCCGAAATGTGCTGCAACGGTTGAGGATGAGATCCCAGAGTTCTCTTTGGATGATATTCTCAAGGTACGTGATGAGGAATATGATAATAGCTCCGATGCATTAGGTAATACGGCACCTTTGTTCCCGGATCTTGATCTGCAGTTCCCGGATGATCCGGAGGATGCAGAAGATACTGTGGAAACACCGATCACATCTAAGAAGTAAAAACAAAGAAGGCAATGGATCAAACATTGCTTTTTTTGTTCTTTTGCACAGGTTAATGAGGATTAGATGAAAAATATTTTTTACTGATTGTAAATGTTTTCATTAGAGCGTATAATAACCACAGTTTAAGAGGTGAATATCATGGTAGATGAATTACTGGCAGATTTAACGATAGTTTGTCAGCAGTTGCTGCCGATCGTTGGAACGACAGCACTGGTCTTTCTTTGTATCTTGTTCCGCAAAGGTTGGAAGTTGATTGAACAAATCACTGACACAGTTAAGTCATTGGATCCTACATTGCGTAAGGTCGATCAAAGTGTTGATAAATTACAAGCTCCATTGGATACGGCAGTGAGATTATCTCATTCTGTAGATCGTGTTCAACAAAAGACAGAAGAGGCATTTGGCAAAGTAACTGATTTTGCATCAGATTCTATCAATAATTTGAAAGACTTCACTGCTCAGCAGGAGAAGGCACATGCTTCTGATGATCAGGAGACAAAAGAATGAGTCTGGAATCCAAAAAGAAATTTGAGGATGCTGCAGAACAGTTGAATCAGACATTACAGAAAGTGTATCCAATAGTAGAAGATAAGAATGAAAGACTGATTGCTTACATTAAAGAAAATGCAAGAAGTGCCTGCTTGGAAGATCGGGAGTATTCTGTTGTCAAGCAAAATATATTACCGGCTGAGGGGTATGTTGAAACGGCATGTCAACATATTAAAGATGTTCTGCAAAAAGCAGAGGATGAAGTTGGTCATGCTTTCTATGGAAGGTTACGTCCAGAACAGATCGTACAACTGTACAAATGGAGAGAAGATTGCAAAGAGGCAGTCCGCAAGGCGGTGGTAGCTGCAGATCAAAAGTGGAATAAGCCGGAAGCTGTAAAAGCAAGACATGATGCAATCGCATATATGCAAGAAAAGATCAAGACTTTGCGTAAGTCTAGAGATGAGAAATAAGGAGTTAGTGTATGAAAAGAGTCACTATATATGATGTTGCGAAGGAAGCAAACGTTTCTTTAGCGACGGTATCACGTGTTATTAATGGTTCTAATGTCGTAAAAACATCAACGAAAGACCGTGTACAGGCTGCTATTGATAAGCTTGGTTATAAGCCGAATGCAATTGCACAGGGATTGGCTTTGCAAAAAACGACAACAATTGGGCTGGTTGTTCCTGAAGCATCCTTTACTTATACAGGACAGATCATCAATGGTTTGATCGATGTTGCTAAGATCTATAATTACAATATCATGCTTCATACAATTACTGCTGGTATTACAGATATTAGTGATGTGATCGAAGATATTATTAAGAGTCGTGTGGATGGTGTTGTTGTTTATAATGACAAGCTGGCAATGCCGCAGATGGAAGAGTTATCTAAATATAATATTCCGATTGTTGTGATTGGTAATAAGATCAAGGGTCAGCATGTATGTTCTGTTTTTGTTGATATTAAGAAAGCAGTATATGAACTGACAGCAAAGTATTTGGAAGAGGGTAAGACACGCATTGCGATCATTGAGGATCGCAAGAATCCATATACTTCTTTACAGATGAAAGAAGGGACAGAGAAGGCTTTTGAGGCTAAGGGACTGCACTTTGATGGATATTTGTCTATCCCATCCTCTTCTCGTACAAGTTATGACTTTTTGTCTAATTGGCTCAAGGATCACCAGTATGATCTGATGATCGGCAATCGTGATTCACAAGCAATGGCGATCGTCAATGCAGCACGAGAGAATGATATTTCAATCCCGGATGATATGGAAGTTGTATGTGTGATCGATACAAAGTACAATTCTATGATGCGTCCGCAAATCTCTTCTTTTGCAATTCCTAGTTATGACTTGGGTGCGGTATCTATGCGTGTTATGACAAAGATGTTGCAGAATGATGGTGAATCTGATCGTGAGATCGAATTGAGTTATTTGTTTACACCACGTCAGACAACGAAAAATTGACGGTGTACGTTAAAAGATGTAAAGTGACAAAGCCGTTATACGGCTTTATTTGAGTGAAATAAAATATTTGGGAGGAAAATCATGGATTTTATTGAAGAGTTAAAGTGGAGAGGTCTTGTAAAGGACTGTACAGATTATGACAATCTTGTCGAAAGATTGAAGAAGCCTGTTACTGTCTATTGTGGCTTTGATCCTACTGCAGATTCTTTGCATGTTGGTCATCTCCAGCAGATCCTTCTTTTGAGAAGATATCAGAAAGCAGGTCATACACCGATTGCTTTGTGCGGTGGTTTTACAGGTATGATCGGTGATCCAAGACCTACAACAGAACGTAAGCTTTTGACACATGAAGAAGTTCTTCACAATGCAGAATGCATTAAGGATCAGTTGGCTAAGTTCTTGGATTTTGATGGTGATAATGCTGCGATCATGGAGAACAATAACAATTGGCTCGGGGAGTTGACATTGTTGGACTTCTTGCGTGATTACGGTAAGTTGTTCAATGTAGCATATATGCTGCAGAAGGATACGATCAAGAAGAGATTGGATTCTGGTCTATCTTATACAGAATTTACATATACGATCTTGCAGGCGATCGATTTCTTGAATTTGCGTAAGATGCATAACTGTGAAGTTCAGATCGGTGGCTCTGATCAATGGGGTAATTTGACTTCTGGTATTGAATTGATCCGTAAAGTCATGGGGGATGAAGTTAAGGTATTTGGTATTACTTCTCCGTTGATCACAAAGAGTGATGGGTCTAAGTTTGGTAAGTCTGAGGGTAAGAATATTTGGTTGGATCCAAATCGTACAAATGCCTATGAGTTCTACCAGTTCTGGCTCAATACACCGGATTCCGATATTATCGATTATCTGAAGCGTTTGAGCATGCATACACCTGAAGAGATCATGGATCTTGAAAAGTCTTTGCAGGAACATCCTGAAAAGAGAGAAGCACAGATTGCCTTGGCAGAAGAGTTGACAGAGACAGTACATGGTGCGGATGGTCTTGCGACAGCTAAGAAGATCACAGAGACATTCTTCCATGGTTCCATTAAAGATCTGACTGCAGATGAACTTCGTGTTGGTCTTGCGGATGCACCTAAGACAGCTGTAGAAGATGGTACACCTTTGTTGGATGCATTGGTTGCATGTGGTGTAGCAAAGTCTAAGAGCAATGCTCGTACACTTGTACAGCAGGGCAGTATTCAGGTAAATGGTGACAAGGTCACAGATTTGAATTATGCTTTAGCACAGGCAGATGCCTATGATGGTGAGTTCACAATCTTGAAAAAGGGTAAGAAGAACTGGTTCATCGTTACATTCTAAGAGAAATAGAAAGGGGAATTTCCCCTTTTTTTGTAGAGGTACAAGGTAGACATAAAAAAGAGAACTCTTTTGAGTAAGAGTTCTCTTTTACTTTATTCATCTTCTGGGAAATCGTAATGGTACTGGGCAAGATCATCTGCGATCTGGTATACATCACCAGGTCCCATGGTAATGATGATGTCATCTTCCTCAAGGTTATTGAGGACCCAATCTTCAAGTGTTTTGAAATCTGGGAATACATGACATGGTGTGCCGAGTGCTTCTACTTTATCCGCAAGATCTTGGGATGTAATGCCGAGTGTATCTGTTTCACGAGCTGCACAGATCGGTGGTAACACAACACCATCTGCATGATGGAGTGCTTTGGCAATATCATCCATCAAAGCCTTTGTACGGCTGTATGTGTGCGGCTGGTAGCAGGCATATATCATATGATGCGGCATATGCTGTGCAGCATCCAAAGTTACCTCAACCTCCGTTGGATGGTGAGCATAGTCGTCTACGATTTTGATGCCATTGCGGATACCCTTTAACTGGAAACGGCGATCTGTTCCTTTGAATGCTTGCAATGCATCGTGGATGCTTTGTTCACTAGCACCGCATAGATCACATGCCGCGATAGCAGCAAGTGCATCCCATACATATTGCTTGCCAGGTAGCTGGAGTTCGATCTCTTGGCTGTCCTTGCCCTTGCGAACACATGTAAAGCTAGGGTGTGCTGCATCATTGAAGCGGATATTTTCAGCATAGTAGTCAGCTTTTTTGTGATCATCACCAAAGTAGATAACGTGGCATGCAAGACCATCTGTGATCTCTTCTACCTGCGGGATCTCGGTATCAATGATCAACCAGCCGTCAGCAGGAATATTCTCTGCAAAACGACGGAAAGAATGACGAATATCATCCAAGTCCTTAAAGAAGTCCAAGTGATCTGCTTCGATATTTGTGATGATACCGATCTTTGGATTTAAAGATAAGAAACTGTTTGTATATTCACATGCTTCCGCAACAAAACGATCTGTTTCACCAATGCGGTAGGATGTACGCATAGAATTGAGAACACCACCGATCTGCAAAGATGGATCTTGACCATCACGAAGCAAGATCTCGGAAATAAAAGACGTTGTTGTTGTCTTGCCATGTGTGCCACTGATGGCGATAGACATAGGATACTGAGCCATGATCTGACCAAGCAGTTCCGCACGTGTGATGTGCGGGATCCCTTTTTCTTCTACCGCTGCATACTCAGGATTTTCCTTGGAGATAGCAGCAGTGAAGATAACACAGTCGATATCATCAGTGATATTTTCTTTATTTTGTCCGATGATGACAGTAATACCTTCTTTTTCAGCCTGCCAAGAATGCGGAGATTCGACCTGATCACTTCCCCATACGGTAAAACCGAAACGTTTCATCATGCCGGCAAGACCGCTCATGCTGGAACCACCGATACCACAGAAATAGAGTTTTGCATCAGGATGTTTAAAATCAATCTGGTACATACGTTTACCTTCTTTCATACAATAGGTATTCTGACTACTCTCCATACCTTGCCATGGAGGTTCTAACTGCTGATATTTACAGTACTCATATATCATTTTTAGATGATAGAATACTGTCATTCTAGCTAAGCAGTGAACTCTACAATCAAGCGGTTCTATAACCGCATTCACGATTGTTTTCTTATTCCTACAGGAAGCATAGTCAATCTCCCATTTGCATATGGATTATACCATATATATGCTCTTTTTCAGTAAAATACATATGTCTTTCATTCTGGTAAAAACAGTGTTGTTTTCACTTGTGATCGTCATGATCACAATGTAGATCCGGCTTTTGCACGATTTGGGAGAATATGCAAACTTCTATTGTCTTTTTGGTATAATACGAGTATGCAGGTAAAAAAGATTATGAACAAGAGTTGGTTAGGTTGTGTTCTAGTGGCAGGATTGGTGCTATCTGGTTGTACAACAGATGAGAGTGAGTCTGCTGCTTTATTACGATATAAAAGCTATTATGCAGCGATTGCTGAAAATACTGATTTTTCTACATCTTCTGATATGTATACATTAAGTGCGGAGATGACGGAAGAACAAGATGGCAATCGTGCATATTATATCTTTGTGGATGATCCGCAGGCTGCTATGTATGATGTGGTCGTTATGGCAGTGGAAAATAATATGCCTTATGATACTAATGTGAAAATGATGCCGAGCATAGGTGTGTTCGATGGACCATATTCCATGATCCCTTATCAGGTAAATAAAAAAGATGGTTTTGTGAAAGGCGTGGTCGTAAGCGGCAGTACAAATCAGGAATCTGTGAATTTAAAGGTGATGGTAGAATGGAAAGATCGGTATCGCGAGAAGGTATCTCGTGATTTCTATTCCTTTGCATTATCAGAGAAGGGGGTGAAGGAAAGATGAGGAAAAAGCTTCCGTCTTGGCAGGGTGATATTTCTGCTGCTGCACAATGGATCGAACGTTTGACGGAAGTACTCATGCTTGTACCTTTATGTGTGCTTGCTAAAAGTGCATTATTTGCACTTGTGCCAGTCATGTTCTTAAATCGTCTGATTGTTGATGTTTTTTGCGTGCATCTACCCTTTGTATTAGAGAAGATGTTCGCAATGATCTTAGCAAAGAAGAATAAGCGGAAGTTTATTGCTGCGCATGTGAGTCTGCGTCAGGAATTGATGGTCGCTGGTATTTTGTGCGGTGGTATTTTAGCAATCGCTGTACCAGTGCTTTCTTCTTTTGTGTTAGGTGATCAGGCTCCAGTAGAAGATCTGAATTTGATGAAATGTGCTTTGTGGTGTTTTACACCAGTGATCGTTGTAGATGCGATGCTGGCTGTACATCGTGGTATGGATCTAACGGTCTCTAAAAACAAAGGTTTCTTATTTAGGTGGATCTTAGAGCAAGGGCTTCGTTTGGCAGCTATGATTATATTTATTTTAGCAGCTGGAAAAGGAGCAGATAGTGTGTTATCTATCGTATTAGCAGTGCTTGCTGTTGGTCTGCCGGCTTTGGGCTTGCTTGTGTATTATGAGAAATATGACAATGTGATGCTGCTAGGGCAGCCGGGACCGATGAATGCTAATGTAAAAGCAATGTTCAATCGTCGGGCTGTACCGCATGTCATGACTGTTATTTCTGAAGAATTGTGGTTGATCCCACCAGTATTTCTTTCCTTGCCGTTGGTGGTGCATTTCGGCATGGAGTATGGCGTGGCAAAGCAGTTGTATGGACTTGGTAGTATGATGCAGATGTTCATGGTGCTGATCCCTGCACTATTGATGTTTGGTACAGTATTGCATGTGAAGGGGTCTTTGCAAAGTGCAGGAAATCTACCCCAGGAACAAAAGGGGCAAAGGATCGAGAGTGCATTGAATAAAGCAATTAAGTGGATCATGCCAGCTGGTATGTTCTTGATGCTGGAAAGCAAGCCTTTGTTGCACGTTTTGTTTCAGATAGACGACCCTGCATCAGCAGGTTTGTTAGCAGGATGCGGGCTTTTAGCTGTGGTATACAGTGGTGCTTCTTTTACTTCACAGGTGATGGATGCGATGGATCTGAAAGCATTGCGAAATCAATACTGCTGGCTGGCCTTTGTTTTTCAATTAGTTGGTTTTTATCCTTTGGTGAAGCAGTATGGCTTTGCTGGGGTCATTTATGCGGATATTTTGTTCTTCGCTGTTTTATTGTTTATGAATCTTGCAAAAATCAAGAATCGCAGTATCGTTTCGATGCGGAAGGTCGGCAGTGTACTTGTACGTACTGTAATTGCGGGCTTTGCTATGCACGGTGCTGTTTATGGTCTTTCTTTGCTTGGTCTTACCGGTATGCAGAAAGATCTAGTGCAGGCTATCAGCAGTTTATCGGTGATGATAGCTGTTGGCGGGGCGGCATACTATATGACGGGGGATATTGTTAAGATATTCCGTTTTCGGAGGATTGTGAATGATTAGAGTAGATAAAGCGCTGGCATCGATGGGGATCGGAAGCCGTAGTGATGTGAAGAAGATGTTGAAGGATCGTAGAGTAACGATCAATGGTGAGATCGTGAGAGATGGTTCCTTGAAGATGGATGAGGATGCTGAGATCTTGATTGATGGAATGTTATTTCGTTATCAGAAATTTACATATCTTATGATGAATAAGCCGGCAGGTGTGATCAGTGCCACCGAGGGGCTGGATCCAACGGTCATTGATCTGATCGAGATGCCGGTCAAGGGATTGTTTCCTTGTGGTAGACTAGATAAAGATACAACAGGACTTCTGCTGATCACAAATGATGGACAGCTTGCGCATCAATTGCTTTCACCGAAGCATCATGTAGAGAAAGAATATGAAGTGACACTGCGGGATGCAGTGTCAGAGGAAGATATTGCAAAGATTGCTGCTGGGGTGGAAGAAGGTGGTGATCTGTTTATGCCGGCGGTATATAAAAAACTCACGGATACTTCCGGCAGGATCATTCTGCATGAAGGGAAGTTCCATGAGATCAAGCGTATTTTTTCTGCATTAGGTAATGAAGTTACTTCCTTGAAAAGAGTTCGTATGAAAGATCTTGTGCTGGACGATGATCTAGCACCAGGTGAGTATCGTGAACTGTGTGAGGAAGAACTTAAAGGACTGCAGGGTCTACTTTAGTTTGGTGAAAGATACCAGTTGCGGCATAGTCTTTGAGAACATCAATGACTTGTTGGGTAAGGATATTTGGTGTGGAAGAACCGCTTGTTACGGCAATGCGGTCTTTCTTTTGGATCATTTCTTCGTGCAGATCTTCTACACTGGAGATAAGGATAGATTCAGGAATGCCGGCTTTGCGGCCAGTTTCTGCTAATTGGCGAGAGTTATTGGAACGAGGGTCACCAACTACGATCAATAGATCTGCATTTTTGATCTTCATGACGGCTTCCTGCCGGATCCGTGTGGCATTGCATATTTCTTCTGCTGTCTGTGCATTTGGATACTTTGCTAAGCAGGCTCGGATGATGCAATCTGTGTCTAAGATCGATAATGTTGTTTGGTTGGTAATCAAAACATCATGCAAAGGTGGTAGGGTATCGATATCAGCAATGGTTGAAACAAGATGTACACGTTCGCAAAGACCAAGTGCAGCTTCTGCTTCGGGATGGTTCTGTTTGCCGATGTAGATGATATCGCCGTGATGGTTTTTGATCACATCATGTGTTTTACGTACGTCATGACAAGTTGCATCAACGATCGTTAGGCCTTTGGCTTGTGCTTTTTGACGTACCGCATCACTTACACCATGGGCGGTAAAGATCACGACACCTTCTTCGATATCATCTAATAATTCTAAACGTGTGCGTTTGGGGTCTTCTATAAAAGATATGCCAGCTTTGCGGCATGCTTCGACAACATAGCTGTTATGTACGATCATGCCGAGCATTGTGATCTTTTGATCAGGATATTTTTGAGCGGTGTCTTTTGCAATTTGGATCGCACGGACGACACCTTGACAGTAACCGCGCGGTACTACACTGATGATTTCCATTCGACAAACCTTTCTTTTTCGGTATAATCTGTATGCTGAAGAAGCAGGTAAACATAAGATTAGATACCTTGTATCTTTTATATATTAACGTATAAGGAAGGAGGATGCCACATAGGTGGCAAGGGCAACTAGAAATGAAACGATTTGAAGATTTTAATATGCGTCCAGAAGTAATGGACTTGATCGCTCGTAATGGGTTTAAGACACCTACACCAATCCAGGAGGAGGTCATTCCTACTGTATTGAAAGGTAAAGATGTCATCGGTCTTTCGAAGACTGGTACAGGTAAGACGCATGCTTATTTGATTCCATTGATGCAGATGAGTGATCCTTCTTTAGATGAGACTCAGGCTGTGGTAACAGCACCTACACGTGAGCTAGCATTGCAGATCTATGAGAAAGCTAAGATGATGGAGGAAGTATGTCCTGATTTACGTGTTGCTTTGTTTATCGGTGGTAAGGAACGTACACGTGATGTTGAGTCATTGGCTAAGAAACAGCCACATATCGTCATTGGTACACCTGGCCGTATCAAGGATTTGTTTTTAGACGGCGGTGCATTGCGTTTGGATAAGGCTAAGATCTTGGTCGTGGATGAAGCGGATATGACATTGGAATATGGTTTCTTGGATGAGATTGATGCTTTTGCCGGCCGTATGGGTGATGATCTGCAGATGCTGGCATTCTCTGTTACGATGCCGGATCAGCTGAAGCCTTTCATCAAGAAATATATGCATCATCCGATCACATTGCAGATCGGTGAGACAGTACGTTTTAATCCAGATATCAAGCATGTATTGGTACCTTGTTACCATCATACATTTGCAGAAACGATCATGTCTATTATGCCTGGTTTCCAGCCATATGTATGTTTGATCTTCTGCAATACACGTCAAGAAGCATCTGAAATTGCATCTGAGTTGCGTGAGAAGGGTGTAAGTGTAAATGAATTGCATGGTGATTTAACTTCACGTAAGAGAAAGCAGGCAATGCGTTCTTTGGAATTGAGTGAACATACATATGTTGTATGTACAGACTTAGCAGCAAGAGGTATCGATATCGATACGGTAACACATGTTATTTCATGTGGGTTCCCAGATGATCTGGAATACTATGTGCATCGTGCTGGGCGTACGGGCAGAGCTGGTGAGAAGGGCACATGTTATGCGTTGTATCATGAATCTGATGATGCTTCGATTCGTTCTTTGATGAAGATGGGCATTAAGTTCTCTCATATGCGCTATCGTAAAGATGTCTGGCAGGATCTGCACCCATATGGGCAAAGAAGATTGAAGACAGATGATGAGCTGGAACAGAAGATCGCGATGATCTATACAAAGAAGAATCAGAAAGTAAAACCGGGTTATAAGAAGAAGAGAGCTGCTAAGATTGCACAGGTACATCGTCATAAGAAGAGAGAAATGATCCGTGCAAAGATCAGAGAAGAAAAGAAGGCAATGTATAAAGAACGTCAGATCGAAAAGAATAATCGAGGGGAAAGATAATGATCCTTGGTTGTCATGTACAGATGAAAGCACCTTCTTTCTTAGAAGGTAGTGTAAAAGAAGCATTAAGCT
Organism: uncultured Bulleidia sp.; assembly: GCA_963556805.1. Classification (GTDB taxonomy): domain Bacteria; phylum Bacillota_I; class Bacilli_A; order Erysipelotrichales; family Erysipelotrichaceae; genus Bulleidia. The sequence goes on from CAUWCC010000003.1 coordinate 34,506, forward strand.
ATGGGTGTGATGCTTTGATGTTATATACAGGTGCGCCGCAGAATACGCGTCGTAGACCTGTGGAAGATCTTAAGATAGTACAAGCACAGCAGTTGATGAAAGAGCATGATATACCGATGGAACGTATGATCATTCATGCTCCTTACATCATCAATCTTGCAAATAGTGTAAAGCCAGAAGTATCAGAACTTGCACGAGAGTTCCTTCTTTCAGAGACAGAAAGAACAAGGGCAGTAGGGGCAAGATACTTGGTATTACATCCTGGTTCTTATACGACTACAGATCTTGAGACAGGTATCCGTACGATCATTACCCAGTTGAACAGCATTTTTTATCCGGATGATGTTACGATTTGCTTGGAGACGATGGCTGGTAAAGGGAGTGAAGTAGGGTATACATTTGAACAGCTGGCTGAGATCATTGGTGGTTTACAACAGCCGGAGAGATTTGGGGTATGCTTGGATACATGTCATATTTCGGATGCGGGATATGATGTTCAAGATGTCGATGGAGTATTAGATGCTTTTGATCATGTGCTTGGTTTAGATCGCTTGCATGTCGTTCATCTAAATGATTCTAAAAATGTTCGTGGAGCAAAGAAAGACAGACATGCCAATATCGGTATGGGTGAGATCGGTTTTGAAACATTGTATGCATTTGCAAGTAATGCACGTATTGCGGATGTTCCAAAGATCTTGGAGACACCATATATTGATAAGAAACCACCGTATGCACAAGAGATCGCTATGCTGCGCAGCGGTATATATGATCGTTCTGTGCTGGAGGCAATGTCTCTATCTAAATAATGAAATAAGGGCCGCATATTTTGCGGTCCTTATTGATTTAAATAGTATGTCTTTCTGCGATCAGTCTTTCGATCTCAGTGATGAGTGCTTCTTTGATCTCATTCTGGGGCACTGTACGGATGATCTCCCCATGACGGAATAAGATACCTGAATCGTAAGAACCAGCAATGCCTACATCGGCACGGCCTGCTTCTTGAATACCGTTAACAGGACATCCCATTATAGCAACGGTGATATTCTCATGAATACCTGCTAGGTAATCTTCCATTTCTTTTACCAATGGCAGCATATCATACTGAATACGACCACACGTTGGACAGGCGATAAGGTCTGGTACATTATCGATCAAATCAAAGCATTTCAATAACTGCTTACCGATGATCAACTCTTCTTTCGGTGGAGCAGACACAGAAACACGGATCGTATCACCGATGCCTTCGTGCAATAATGTACCAAGAGCAGCACTGGACTTTACAGCACTTTCTGTAAAACCACCTGCTTCTGTTACGCCAAGATGAAGCGGATATGGATAATGTTCTGCAGCAAGTTCATATGCTGCGATCGTAAGCGGTACATTGCTGGATTTGAAAGATAGACAGATATCATGAAAATCCAATTCTTCCAAGATCTTAACATGACGGTCTGCGGAAGCAATCATAGCCTCTGCCGAAAGACCATACTGATCTAAGAATTGTTTTTCTAAAGATCCGCCATTGATGCCGATACGGATAGGTACGTGCTTTTCTTTACATAAACGTACAACGGCTTCTGTTTTTTCACGGGAACCGATATTACCTGGGTTGATGCGGATCGCATCTACACCGCTTTCCAAGGACTTTATGGCAAGTAGATGATTGAAGTGGATATCTGCTACAAGGGGAATATGGATCTGTTTCTTGATGGCAGGAATTGCTTCTGCATCACCAGCATCAAGGACCGCAATACGTGCGATCTCACATCCATGGGCCTCCAATTCATTGATTTGTGCTATTGTCTTCTCTACATCTTTTGCTGGTACATTTGTCATTGACTGGAGAATACATTTGTTTTGTCCGCCGACTTGTACATTACCGACATAAATAGGACGCGTTTCTGTTCTTTTCATATATACTGCCTCCAAAAGTTTTTGCTCTTCTCATATTGTACACTATCCAAGCGTTTGGAATGGTTAGAATTATGCTTAGAAAGTGCGGATTTTACAAAATCAGTTGGAATAAAATTTCTATTCTGTTATAATCGTACTGCTAATAAGTTAGGAGGTTTACCATGGCTAGAGAAAATATCACTTTTAAGTGTACTGAATGTGGTGAAGAGAATTACATCGGCACAAGAAACAAGCGTAAGCATACAGAAAAGATGGAAATCAAGAAGTACTGCCCGCGTTGCAATAAGATGACTCTTCATAAGGAGAAGAAATAAGAAAATTACCGTCAGGTAATTTTTTTCTTGCAGAAAGATGAAGCTGGATATTCTGCCGATTGGGTTGTACCAAGAGAATATTTATCTTCTCCATGTTCATGATCATGTGTTGATTGTTGATCCTGGTGCGCATGCCAAGGTGATCCGTCAATATATCGGAGACAAGGAAGTCGTAGATGCAATTGTGCTGACGCATGGTCATGAGGATCATACAGGGGCTGTAGATGATCTTGTAGATATCTATCATTGTCCAGTGTATATGCATGAAGCAGATCGTGATCTTGTGGATCCTGCATTGATGAGGGGTCTTGGTTATGCTTCACCTGTATATACAAAGATCAATGATCTTTGTGATCCTTTACAGGCTGGTACATTTGCATTGAAGGTCTATCATACGCCAGGTCATACCGAAGGCAGCTGCTGCATTGGGTATAAGAACATTCTGTTTTCAGGTGATACGCTTTTTGCGGGAAGTTGCGGCAGAACGGATCTGTACTCTGGTGATGAACAGAAGATGCTTTCATCATTGCGCTTTTTAAAGTCTCTTCCAAAGGATGTGACTGTCTATCCGGGGCACGGTCCATCTACAACGATTGGACAGGAAGCAGCAGTGAATATGTTTATGCAGGGACTATGATCTGCATAGATTAAGAACAAGAACGTGTGTTCGTAAGAACATGCGTTTTTTTTGTTTTATGAGGTATCGTCTTTTTTCTTTGTATATAGAGAGGGAAGAGAGGCGTTATGGAAGAAAGGTTATTAGAGATATTGCGGATTGCACTGAAGTATCAAGTAAGTGATATTCACTTTAACCTCATGAATGATGAGGATCAACAAAAGTTGGTGATCGAAATGCGTGTAGATGGTGAGATCAAGCAGTTGAAACCAGAAAAGAATGATCTCAAGTTGTTTCGTTATCTCATGTATCGGGCAGATCTAGATCTATCGAGTGCATTTCTACCGCAGACAGGTTCTTTTGAGATGACGGTAGATCGTAAAGTGTTGTCAATGCGTTTTGCTATTGTGACAAGTTACCGTCGCAGCAGTGGTGTTTTACGTATTTTGAATGATCATGCTTTGCTGCATGTTGAGGAATTGACAAGAGATAGAGATGTTCAGGAATGGCTGCGTTTGGTGACGAAACATCATACTGGTCTTGTGGTTTTCAGTGGTCCTACAGGTTCTGGAAAAACAACGACTTTATATACGTTACTGGATGCAGCAGAAGGCAAGAAGATCTTTACGCTGGAGGATCCCATTGAGGTCGTACATGAAGGGTATATGCAGCTACAGATCAATGAAAAACAACATTTATCCTATGCGGATGGAATTAAGCAGTTGATGAGGCATGACCCAGATATCGTGATGATCGGGGAGATACGTGATAGTGAAGCTGCGGTGATGGCAGTACGGTGTGCTTTGACAGGTCATCTTGTTGTCACTAGTCTGCATGCTCAAGATTGTGTATCAGCTATTTTGCGATTGTTGGATCTTGGGGTAAAGGATTATCAATTGAAGGATGTATTGGCAGGAGTATCTAACCAGCGTTTAGCATTTACAAAGGATGGTCGTAAAACAGGTATTTATGAAGTTATGACAAAGGAGGAGGTGTTGTATTGGTTTGAACATCAAAAACATCAGCCGGGATTTATTACGCTACGGGATCGATTGGATCAAGCAGAACGTGACTGTATCATCGCCAAAGAGACTATCGATGGATGATGCTTCTGGACTTGCTGCACTATTGGACAGTGGTTTTTCTTTCCAACAAGCAGAAGAGATTCTGCGAGATGCAAAAAATGGGTGTGTGCTGGATATGATCATGCAAAAATTGGCGGATTCTGTACCGGTAGAAGAAGCCTTGCCGCCGTATATGCCATTATCCTATGCAGGTTATTTACAAGACTTTATGAGATATCTTCCGATGACAGAAGCTATGGTCATCGCTGCTAAAATCGTTCAAGAAGAATGCGAAGAGAAGGCTTTTCTCATAAAGGGGTTGCTGTATCCGCTTGGTCTTTTAGTCGGCGTGAGTACAGGGGTGTTTCTTTTTGACCGTACGGTATTGCCGACGATGATGGATCTTTTACTAGGATTTCAAGAAAGCAGCGGGTCACTGCTGGTCATGAAGAAGGTGCTGGAAGGGGGGACATTATTACTATTTTTGAGTGTTATGAGTAGTTTGCTTTTGGCGGTGTATTGGCTGTCGCCCTTGCATATCGCACATACATATCAGTATTTTGCAAAAAGATTTCCGGGATGTTTTCTTGTGCAATATGCTTCGATGCGTTTTGCAATATGTTATCGGATATGCTTGGAAAAAGGCATTGCGACAAGAACGACCTTGCAGATGATGCAAGAGATGCACGGACGACCGTTAACACAATTTATTGCGAAAGAATTGGATCGTTCGTTCATGGCAGGGTGTGATTTTTCTGAAGCAATCGTATCGCCATACATAGAACCGTCTTTAGCTGCATCATTTCGTTTGGCAATGTATATGGATGATGCTGTGGTCATGCTGGATGGGTATTTAAAGATGTGTCGCAACAGAATGGAGAGACAGCTTAAGAAGATCGTGTCTCTCATCAGATTAGCAGCGTATGGGGCTGTTGGTATCATAATCGTAGTTGTATATCGTGTATTGATGCTGCCGATGAGTATGCTGCAGCAACTAGGGTAGGAGGTAAAGATGAATAAAAAAGGTTTTACATTGCTGGAGATGACGATCGTTGTTTTGATCGTATCTGTATTGTTTTTACTTGTGGTACCGAATATTAAGCAGACGATGGGAATCGTAAATGAAAGGGGCTGCAAGGCTTTAGAGAAGGTTGGTGATGCGGCTATATTGGAATATCGCATGCAATATGATGCTTATCCAGGGGATGTGCAGGATCTTGTTAATGCCGGGCTATTAACAGAGAAGCAGACAACATGTGACAACAATGAGAAGCATTTGGTGATCTATGATGGTACAGCACAGGTGCAATGATGGCTTTACACTTGTGGAAATGTGCGTGGTATTGCTTATGCTGGCTGTTTTTGATGTGTTCTTCCTTCCCCATCCTATACTTGAGACAGAGTGGGTATCTTGGCCTTGCAGCTATATGGAAAAACAGGCAGAAGCACTTGCTGAAGCAGAAGATACCAATGGACCAGAAGGTAGTGATGTTCTTTTCAATGGCCGCGGCAATGTCCGAAGAGCAGGAACAGTACGAATCGGAAAAAAAGTGTTTACAATCAGTCTTGGGCAAGGAAGATTGCTGGAAAAATAGGGGTGTGGCAGTATTGGATGCACTTGTATGTGTTGTGATAGCAGGTGTTATCGTACTGTGTGTAAGTCAAATGGTCTTGGTCAAACAAAAGGGCTTAGAAGTAAGACGCGAGCGGGAAGGATTTGCAGATGAGAAGTATGCAGAAGTGATAGGGGGGTTAGAAAGGTGCGAAATAGGCGTCGGACCAGAAGAAACGGCTTTACCATCAGTGATTTCTTGCTTGCCATCATGATCGTAAGTGCATTGTTGCCTATCGTGACAGCTGGTTCTGCAATTTTGCCGCATCATTTGCAGTTTGATCCAAGTATGCAGGATGAGATCTCTCTTTTTCAACTACGAGATATTTTAATGTTGAGTTATGACATTAACTGCTCTAGTGATCATTTGACATATGAGTATCAGGGACAGGATTATGAACTAAGTCTTGTGAATAGAAAATTGATTGCAAAACCTGGTACACAGATCTTTTTGACAGATTTAGAAGAGATAGGATTTTTTACAAAGGGTAATGTTGTTTATGCGTCATATACACGTGAAGGACACCAAAGAGAAGCACCGTTGGTGGCATTGTGAAGGGTTTCTCTCTGTCTTCTTCTTGAGTCTTTTATTGACGATCTCATCATTTGCAGCATCTTTGATGCATGGTGAAGCTATGCTTTTGAACATGAGTTTATCTTTGCAGAAAGCAGAAGCTTATCAACAAGTAGAAATGGTCATTCTTCACCATATCAAGTGTGCCTTGCAACAAGAGCAGGCTATACCGGAAGAGATGGATGTGGATGGGGTCGGTGTATTGCTGCAGCAAAAGGGTGATACTATCTATGCAGTAGTGGATCGTCCTTATGATGAAGTTTTTACTATCTATTTAGATCTAGAGTCCAAAAAAGTGATGATGTTTGAAAGAAGCAGTCGAGGGGGATATTGACACATACTTGCTTTTCTTTAAAATAAAAATGATAGGTGGTGTTAAAGAATGATTATTGTAAATGATTTGAAACCAGGTACTTCTTTTGAATATGATGGTAATCTTTTCACAGTTTTGAACCTTCAGCTGAATAAGACAGCTATGCGACAGATGATCGTTAAGGTGAAGGTCAAGAACATGCGTACAGGTGTTATTAATGAAATGTCATTCACAGGTGGTGATAAGGTTGAACCTGCTCATATTGATAAGAAAGAAATGCAATATCTCTATGACGATGGTACAAGCATCGTATTCATGGATAATGAGACATATGATCAGATCGAGATTCCGAAGGAAAGATTGACTTGGGAATTGCAGTTCATGAAGCCTAATAGCAATGTTACGATCTCTTTGTATGAAAATGAGATCTTGGGCGTTATGCTGCCGGATAAGGTGGAATTGCAAATCACAGAGTGTGAGAATGCGGTTAAGGGCGATACAGCTACTTCTGCTTCTAAAAATGCAGTATGTGAGACAGGTCTTGAGATCAAGGTTCCACTTTTCATTCAGAATGGTGAAATCGTTGTGATTTCTACAGCAGACGGCAAATATTCTGGTAGAGCTTAAGATTTAAGAATGTGTCTCTTTGGGGGACACATTTTTTATAATGTCGTGCTATCATATTGCACAGGAGTGAGCAAGAATGATGAAAGGTTTTAGTCATACATGGAGGCGTAATGCGGTACCATCAGATCGTCATAAGCGAGCTGTTGCATATCGCCATACACCTTATCATGCATATACATATAGATTTGATTCTTCTACCCTCTTTACAGAAGAGGATCTCTGTATTGGACATACAGAGAATATGGTAGAAGAGAGTGATGCTTTTCTCAAAGGTGATAGAGAAACACAAGAAACTTCTATAGAAGAGAAGGCAGTTGTGGAGGAAACAGTATCTGAACCTGTAGAAAAGAAGCGGAAGTCTGCTTTTAAACGTCGTAAGGAGCGTATTCAGGCTGAGAGAAATGCTGAGATCGATGCGTTAGTCGGTAGGAAGAAATATTCTCTGTGGGAGTTGATTGCAAAGCCATATGCTTGTATGAAGAATGAAGCTGTACAGGAATTGCCTGCTTCAGGGTTCTCAAGTTTTCTGAGAATATTCATCAAGTGGTTTGTTGCATCTTTTCTATTATCTAAATATTTTGCTTCTTTGGTGAATTACTTTGATTTCAGTGTGCTTCGTGTCGGCTTTACACAGACAGCAGAGATGACATTTCGATTAGCGTTGATGTTTACACTGTGTGAATCACTGACGTATTTTGTTTTGGGGATCGCTTCTAGATTTTCTAAAACACCATTGAGTTTTGGTAGATTGTTTGCGATCGGTTCTATGGACTGGATGGCAGAAATCATTGGATATTTGATTGCTGGCCTTATTGGAATGGCATTTCCGCTGCTGGCGTTTGCTATGTTGGTAGGTACAGCTGTATTTGGTACTGTCTTACGGAATAAAGCGATTATGGAATGCAGTTCTACAAGAGTTGAGACCATTGCTTTTTTGACAGGTGTATGTGTCATTGCATCTATCGTATTTGTGTTCTTCTGGTTTGGTTTGACAGAAACAAAGATCATCGAGTTATTATTAGCGATCTATAGGTAAGATGAGCGGGCAAAAATGCTCGCTTTTTTATGTGTGCTCTTTACAATCTAATATATTTATCTTATACTATTTAAGATAAAACTCAGGGCAAGGTGAAATTCCTGACCGGCGGTATACCCCGCGAGTCTTTTGACTGAATCGGTGCAATTCCGATGGCGACAGTAAAGTCTGGATGAAAGAGAGTTATCTGTCTTTTATATGTAATGATACCCGGAGGTTCTTTATCTAGAGACCCCGTTTTTTTTATGGGGGACAAGGAGGAGACCGACAAAATGTCAAAAAAATCTTTTAACACGAAGACACTTACAAAGTGCGCTATCCTTTCTGCTGCGGCATGGATCCTTATGTTGTTTGAATTTCCGCTCCCTGTAGCACCTGTGTTCTACAAAGCTGATTTTTCGGAGGTTGCTGTACTAATTGGAGCATTCTCAATGGGGCCTTGGGCAGGTGTAGTGATCGAAGGAATCAAGATCGTATTGAACGTCTTGACGACTGGTACAAGTACTGCATATGTTGGTGAGTTGGCTAACTTTATCATTGGCTGTGCATTTGTGCTGCCTGCGGCATGGATCTACCATCATAACAAGACACGGAAGAATGCGATCATTGGTTTAGCTGCTGGTACTGTGTTGATGGCATTGGTAGGATGTGTTGTGAATTATTTTGTTTTGATCCCGATGTATTCCACATTATATGGATTGCCATTGGATGCGATCATTGATATGGGCAGAGTTATCTTCCCGATTATTCACGATACTTTTACATTTGTGTGCTTTGCTGTTATGCCTTTCAATTTGATCAAGGGTATAGGTGTTTCAGTTGTTACAACATTGCTTTATAAGCATGTTTCACCGATCCTGCATGCATGATCGTTTGCCAGCTCCGCTTTTGCGGGGCTTTTTTCTTGTTGGGCGGTTATAAGGATTGGATTGGATATGTTATAATAGACTTTAATTAGCGGGGATGATGATATGGCAAAAATTACACGTACAGAGAAATATAGAGAGCTTAGAGAAAGTCTAGCAAACGATCAGGGGCAGGAAGTTAGATCCAAAGAACTGGATCGTTTCCAGAGTAGATTAAATCGCTTGGATTCAGTCAACTTTGAGGCACCATATTCAACAAATAGTGATGCGGAAGAGCATGATCCGATCCATGCACGTCGCAGTACATATACAGAAGAAGCGGCCAATCATCTGGAAGAGTCACAGAATATTGACTTTGATATTCCTAAAGAGGAAAAGAAGCCGGTATTCCAGGAACCTCAGCGTCGTGAGAATACTTACAATAGCAATGATTACCTGGATCGTTATATCAATGAGGTCAAGCAATATAATATCGACCAAGGTAATGCGGTGAGTGAGAACACGCAAGTAAATATCTTGAATCGTCTGCGTCAGGATGAGGTGCCACAGAAACCGTATCGTGAAGAGAGCAGATCGGACTATAAGAAGCCGGAAACAACGGAAGTTCCTTTCTTGAATACACAGCCTCGTAATGCACGTGATATTGCTTCTCAAGTTCAGCATTTGGTAGATACAGGGCGTCAAGAGATGCCTTCTTCGGATACACGGAGTGAGCGTAGATCACATATGGATACGGATGAGTTTTCTCGTCATCTAGAGATGGAACGTACAACACGTCAGCAGTTGTTGGATGAGACAACGCAGATGAGAGCAAAGCTGGATGATTATGAAGATAATTTGAGTGAAGTGAGTGATAAGATGCGGCATACAAATCAGATCTTGAATACGGTACTGATCGTCTTGATCATTGCTTTGGTCTTTGTTTTGGGTGTTGTGATCTATTGGATCTTCTTGTCGAATGGAGGAAATTGATGAAAATTAATATAGCAATTGACGGGCCTAGTGCGGCTGGTAAGAGTACGATCGCCAAGATCGCCGCAAAACAGCTTGGATATGTGCATTTGGATACAGGTGCAATGTATCGCTGCTGTGCTTTGAAGGCTGTTAGAAATGGACTTGATCTGGATGATGAGAAGGCGGTGAGTGATATGCTGGCTTCTACGGATATTGTTTTGACATCAGAAGGAACTGTATACATGGATGGTGAAGATGTATCTGAGGCTATCCGTACAGATGAGAATAGTCTTGCGGCAAGTCATGTTTCACAATTGAAAGCAGTACGTAGTGAGATGGTGAGACGACAGATGGCTTTTGCTGCTGCTAAGGGTATTATTATGGACGGTAGGGATATTGGTACTGTTGTATTGCCAGATGCGGAGTTGAAGATCTTCATGACAGCTTCTGCTAAGGCGAGAGCACAGCGTCGTTATGATCAAAATGTCGCTATGCATTTGGAAACAGGTAGTGTAGATGAAATCGCTAAGGAGATCGAAGAACGTGATCATCAAGATATGACACGTAAGGAATCCCCGCTGCGTCAGGCAGAGGATGCGATCGTGCTGGATACAAGCAATATGACGATCGAAGAGGCTGCAGCATTCGTTTTGGCGAAGGCAGAGCCTTATGTGAAAGCAGGTGATGTGGAATGAAGAATGGTGTGATTGCAATCGTTGGACGTCCGAATGTTGGTAAGTCTACAATTTTCAATCGTATAGCAGGTCAAAGAGTTTCCATCGTGGAGGATATTCCAGGTGTTACAAGAGACCGTATTTATGCATCTGGTGAATGGACAGGACATGAATTTCGTTTGATCGATACTGGTGGTATTCAGTTGTTGGATCAGCCGTTTCATGAAGAAATCTTGGCTCAGGTACAGATCGCGATCGAGGAAGCAGATGTGATTTTGATGGTCTGTGATGGCAATAGTGGTATGTCAGATGATGATAAGTACATTGCAGGTATTTTGCAAAGGTCTGGTAAACCGGTCGTATTAGCTGTTAATCAGATCGATGATGATTCACGTATCCCAAATATTTATGAATTTTATGCGTTGGGTATTGGGGATCCAATTGCAGTATCTGGTGTGCATGGTATTGGTATTGGTGATGTGCTGGATGAATGTTTGGCTAAGATGCCTGATGAAGATCGTGAGGATGACTTTAAAGGTATTCGTATTGCGGTCATTGGACAGCCGAATGTCGGTAAGTCTTCGCTTGTCAATAAGATCTTGAATGAAGATCGTTCTATTGTTTCTAATATTCAAGGTACCACCCGCGATGCGGTGGATACACCTTTTGAGTTTGATGGTCGTCCGTATGTCATTGTGGATACAGCAGGTATTCGAAAGCGTGGTAAGGTATACGAATCTATTGAGAAATATAGTGTATTGCGTGCGATGTCTGCAATTGAGAGATGTGATGCGGTATTGTTCTTGATCGATGGAGAGAAGGGTATTCGCGAACAGGATAAGCATGTTGCAGGTTATGCGGCAGAAGCTGGTAAGCCGATCGTGATCGTTGTAAATAAGTGGGATGCAGTTGAGAAGGATGATAAGACGATGAATAAGTTCATCGAGAAGATCCGTATCGAGTTTGCATATCTATCCTATGCACCGATCGTCTTTGTTAGTGCGAAGAGCGGTCAGCGTGTAGATACGATCATTCCGATGATCGATCGTGTATATGAGAATTCCAATCGTCGTATTGCAACAAATATCTTGAATGAGGTGATTGCGGATACACAGATCACAACCCCAGCACCAGCTCGTAACGGTAAGCGATTCAGAATCTATTATGCAACACAGGTGGCTGCTTGTCCGCCCACATTTGTGTTGTCATGCAATGATCCGAAATTGCTGCATTTCTCCTATCAAAGATTTATTGAAAACTCACTGCGGCAGGCATTTGACTTTGAAGGTACACCGATTAAAGTGATTGCAAGGAGGAAGATCTCAGAATGAAAGTAGGTATTCTTGGTACAGGCAGCTGGGGTACAGCATTAGGACAGGTATTGTGTGATAATGGTTGCGATGTCATCATGTGGGGGGTTGATCCAGCACAGGTAGATGATATCAATCAGAATCATCATAATCATGTATATTTCGATGATCCGATCCATGAAGCATTGCATGCTTCTGCAGATATGACATGTGTTAAAGATGCAGATGTATTACTTGCGGCAGTTCCGACAATGGCTTTAGAAGATGTTTTGACAAAAGCAGCAGCTATTGTAGATCATCCGGTTATTGTTATTAATGTTGCAAAGGGTTTTCACCCTGTGACGCATGAACGTCTCAGCGTTGTGATACGGCATATTATGCCAGCTGAGAAATTGAAGGCAGTCGTATCTTTGATCGGACCAAGTCATGCGGAAGAAGTAATCAAGAGATTGTTGACATGCGTCAATGCAGTTAGTGAAGATGAAGAAAGTGCAAAAGCCATCCAGACACTGTTTTCTAATGATTATTTCCGTGTATATCGCAACACAGATGTTGTTGGTGCTGAGATCGGTGTGGCCTTGAAGAATGTTATGGCGATCGCTTCTGGTATCTTGGAAGGTATGGGACAGGGTGTCAATGCACGTGCTGCCCTTATGACCCGTGGTCTTGCTGAGATGGCACGTTATGGTGTAGCATTTGGGGCAAAGCCGGAAACATTCCTTGGTCTTGATGGTGTCGGTGATTTGATCGTTACTTGTACATCTTCATTATCTCGTAATTTCTCTGCTGGTTATAAGATTGGTAAGGCAGGTGGAAGTAAGGAATTCTTTGCTACGAATACAAAGACAGTTGAAGGCATCTTTGCATGCAAGGTCGTTTATGAGGAAGCAAAGAAGCGTGGTATCGATATGCCGATCACAAATGCAGTATATGCTGTTTTGTATGAAGGTATGAAACCGCAGGATGCGATCACAGCATTGATGCAGAGAGATCTGAAATCAGAAGAAAATAAGTAAATATGGGAAAGCGGAAGAGAAGGATCTTCTGCTTTTTTTTGTGCTTGGATATAGAAAAAAGATCGACAGCAGTGCTGCCGATCTTATTATGATCCTCATTGTCCTGTATTTGCGGGTTCCGGCGGAACTGGTTCCGGTGCTGGATCAATTGGAACTTCAGGTTGTGGGTTCGGTATTTCTGGTTCCGGTGCTGGATCAGGTGCTGGAGGAGCGGGTTCTACAGGATCTGGAGTAGGGTCTACAGGATCAGGTGCTGGAGCAACAGGCTGCTGTTCAGGCTGAGACTCTGGAGCAGGTTTATTTTCCTCTTCTTCCTTCTTTTCTTCTTCCGTCTGTGTAGCACCTTCATGATAAGCAATATTATTGCCCTTTACATATCCCTTCGGTGTTACACGATAAGAATCAGACATGTTGTTGACCTGCGGTGTATTTGCAAGGCCTGTTTTAGAAACAGTAGATGTAATCGTCTGGCCAGCTGTTCTACCTGCATTAACATGTGGCCAAGTTCCTTTGACATATGATACTTGCTGCAGATCATCACTTGGAACTTTCAATTCCTGTTGTGCATCAGGAGTAATCGATGCTTGCAAATCGATCAGTTCAGAATTAATCTTACCAGCAATGTTTTGCGCTTGCTTCCATTGTGCAAAGTAGGTATTTTGACCAGCAATGGCTTTATCATAACCCGTCCATACAGCATTTGTGTATTTCGAGTTGGAAGATACCATCCATTCATCCTTGGCAGAACCATTCGGGATACCATATTGTAAACCAGAAGCATCCCAGTCTGTTGTGCCAGTCTTTGCAAATACCGGCCAGCTTCTACGCAGGATATACATATAGTTGAAATACTTTGTTTGGGAAACGTTATTTTGCATCAAGGAAGCAGCGAGATACGCACTTCCAGGGGAAAGAACTCGTTGATTTAGATTTTGTGGGTAATAAGTATCACCATTTGTCATCTCAATATGCTTGATCGTATGCGGTTTGTTGTAGACACCAAGGTTCATAATGGCCGCATGGGCACCAGCAAGCTGTTCAACTGTCGCTGTAAATTCATTTGAACCAATTGCTACCCAATAGAAATAGTTATCTACGGTAACAGAATCAAAGCCAAGACTCTTCATATAGGCAACAACTTTCTCGGTGCCGATCTTTTCCGTAACTTTCTCCAAAGTCATAATGGCTGGAATATTACGAGAATCCGCAACGGCATCTTTAATATTCATAACACCAAGATATTTACCATCGTAGTTGGAGATCGTACGTTTTTCACCAGGATAGGAATACTTCATATCCACAAGAGTTTCATCCATTGAGAAACCTAAATACTCAAAACCAAGGGCATATGGAATGATTGGTTTGACGGTAGAACCAGGCTGATGGTAAGCATCTGTGGCACGGTTCATCAAACGAGAACCACCATCTGCACCATAGTTTCGACCACCGCCGATACCGACGATTTCACCAGTGCTATGATCCATAGAAACGATAGCTGACTGCATCAGTTCATCAGGATATTGAACGGAAGTTTTACCTGCTTCAATATCAATGATCTTATTCTGCACATCAGGATCCATGGAAGTGTAGATGTCCATGCCTTTGATAACAGGATCATAACCCGTCAATTCGATGGCTTCATTGATCACGACATCGATATATTCTTGGTATTTCGAATTTGTATCAATGATATCTGCTGCTTCACCAACAAGCTGATCTTCTACTTTGATAGAAGAAGCAAGCTCATATTCATCATGATTGATATAACCATGATATTCCATCATACGCAGTACTTCATTGCGGCGGTTTGTTGCATAATCCAAATAATAATAAGGATTATACGTATTTGGAAGATTGATGATACCAGCTAACAGTGCTGATTCAGAAATGTTCAATTCAGAACATGATTTACCGAAATAATAGCGTGCTGCCATCTCAGCACCACGGATATTCTGACCAAAATTGAGGCGGTTGAGATACAACTCAAAGATCTCTTGTTTATCCAGCTTATTTTCCAGTTGCAAGGATAATACGATCTGCTTTACCTTGTATGGAATACCGTGACCAGAAGAGTAAGAGGTACTCTTATCACCATCATCTACAGAGAAATAGCTGTTCTTGACCAGCTGCATGGTGAATGTAGAACCACCCTGACCACCTGTAAGATCACCATTTTTCAGGTTGGAGATCGCAGCAGCCGCAAAACGTGGTACGTCAAATCCGTTATGCTGGAAGAAACGTGAATCCTCGATGGAAAGGAAAGCATCGATAAGTGATTCTGGAAATTGATCATAGCTGACATTTTCACGATAGTATGTACCAAGCTCGATCATGAGATTACCATCTGCATCATAGATGTTAGAACTTTCTTCACCAACGAAGTCATTGACATTCAACTTCGGCATATCGAGAGTCATGACGCGTACTGCACCTAAGCCGATCAGACCAATAATAAGATAGACGACTAAAATACATACGAAAGCGATCGTCCATTTGCGCATTCGTTTCTGCCTTTGCAGGAACTTGCGGCGGCTTCTAGTTTTTTTACGCTGCTCGGAATTCAATGTATAGACCCTGTTGTTTTCTTGTCTGCAGGGAGACGTTTGTTTTTTCTCTTTGCCCATAATTTACTTTTCCTCTTATCTGCATTATTTTATCACATAGACACTATTATATTCTTTGTTTTGTATTAAACATAAGAAACACTTCCCGTGTGTTGTCCGTTTCTTAGGATTGATGTTTTATGCGACATATGCATGCTGGAGATTGTATAATGTCGGTATGACAGTTCATTTACACGTACGCAGCAGTTATTCGCTGCTAAAAAGCACGATCAAGATCCCAGATCTTGTAAGAAAAGCAAAGGAAGCAGGCATGTCTGCGGTTGCCTTGAGTGATCACAATGTGATGAATGGTACAGCAGAGTTTCTTTCTTGGTGTCAAAAAGAGGGGATCAAACCGATTATTGGTATGGAGACAGACTGTCTCTACCATGATCGTATTGTCCCCTTCTTACTTTTGGCACGTGATGATATCGGCCTGAAGGGATTGTTCAAGTTATCCAGCATTATGGCAGTGGAACATCGGCCTTGTACTTTAGAAGAATTGCAAGCATATAAGAAAAATTGTTTTGTGATCGTATATGGTGAAGGTGGTTGGTTCGACAGTGAGTTGATGCATAAAGATATGGCAGGTGTGAGGGAGAAGCTGACGATCATGCAAGCAGAGATCGGTACGTTTGATGTTGCCTTGTCATATCAGGATTCTTTTTTCTGGTCGGAATTAAATGCATCCTTGCGCCAGACTGCTGCTATATTGCACATTCCATGTGTAGCTGTAAATAAGATTTATTATTTAGAGAAAGACGGCTGGGGGGCATTGCGAGCAGTTAGGGCAATTGCCGAGAATAAGAAGTTGTCAGATACATCACTGCCGCCATTGAAGGGCAGGTATTTTAAGGATGAACAAGAGATGCAAGCTTTGTATGATACTGAAGTATTGCAGCGTACAGAAGAGATCGCATCGCAATGTTTTGTAACAGGAAAGACATTGCATACATCATTGCCTGCTTATCCACTGCCTCCAGGTGTTAGTGCAGAACAATTTTTAACAAAGTTATGTGCAGCTGGTTTGAAGAAGAGATGCCATGGAAACGTAGATGATCGCTATACAGCAAGGTTGAAGTATGAGTTATCGGTCATCATACGTATGCATTTTGAAGATTATTTCTTGATCGTTTATGATTACATCTTATTTGCAAAGAAACACGGCATTCGTGTAGGGCCTGGGCGAGGTAGTGCTGCTGGTTCGTTAGCAGCATATTGTCTTGGTATTACAGAAGTAGATCCTTTGCAATATGGCCTTCTTTTTGAACGATTCTTAAATCCAGAACGCGTCTCTATGCCGGATATCGATACTGACTTTCCAGATGATAAACGTAATGAGGTCATTGCTTATGTAAGAGAAAAATATGGGCGGGAGCATACGGCTGGTATTGTTGCATACGGCACTTTGAAACCTAGGGCTGCAGTGCGCTATGCTGGTAAGATCTTGGATCTCTATGAACCGGATGTGAATGTCTTTCTAAAGGTCTTAGGTGATCCGCGTAAATTGCATCTTGAAGATGCAGTACAGCAGAATAGAAGATTGCAACGTATGATCAGTACAGAGAAGAAATATAGTGATCTATATGCCATTGCAAAAGATTTAGAAGATTTGCCGCGCAACTTGACGCAGCATGCTGCTGGGGTAGTGATCTCTAAAGATGTATTGACAGATGTAGTACCGATGGCAGATATTGGTTCTGATCTTTTGGTAACACAGTTTGAAGCAAAATACTTAGAAGAAAGAGGTTTGATTAAGATGGACTTTTTGGGTCTGCGTAATCTCTCTATCATTGATCGTATCGTTTTGGATATTCAAAAGAAAGAACCTCTCTTTTCTTTGCGGCAGATCGATTACAACGATCCTATGATAAGTGAAGTATTTCAAAAAGGAGATACAGCAGGTATCTTCCAGTTTGAAGCAGATGATATGAAAAGGTTCTTACGGCAGTTGAAGCCGGATTGCTTTACAGAGATCACAGCTGCGAATGCTTTGAGAAGACCTGGTGCAAGTGATGGGATCCCTGACTATATTGCAAATCGTAATGATTCTACTCATATCCAATGGTTGGATGAGAGCTTGAAACCGATCTTAAAAGAGACATACGGTATCATGGTATACCAGGAACAAGCTATGCAGACGGTACAGAAGATGGCTGGTTTTTCCCTTGGAAAGGCAGATCTTTTACGTAAGGCGATCTCTAAGAAAGATGAGCAGCAAATGCAGGAGATGGCCAGGTCGTTTGTAAGTGGTTGTATCAAGAATGGATATACAGAAGAAAAAGCACAGGAAGTCTGGAAAGTAATCGCTAAGTTTGGTGAATATGGCTTCAATAAGTCACATGCTGTAGCATATACGATGATCTCTTGCCAGCTGGCTTATCTGAAAGTGAGATATCCGTTATACTTTTATTGTTCATTACTGAATGGGGTGATCGGTGATAGTAGTAAGACGGCTGTATATGTAGATGAATGCCGCCGTCAAGGTATAACCATAGAAGGACCATCAGTGGTGCATTCAACTGATCTCTATATGATAGAAGATACGGTCTTACGCATGCCATTGTCATGTATCAAAGAAGTTGGTACCAGTGCCGCAAAAGCATTGACAGAAACTCGTGAAGAGTATGCTTTTACTGATTTTTATGATTTTGTAAGCAGGGTAGATTTAGCAGGTCTGCGTCGTAGTACACTAGAGAATATTATTAAAGCAGGGGCGGCAGATGAGTTTGGATTAAGTAGAAACACGATGTTGCAAGGTTTGGATAACGTACTTTCTTATGCAGAACTATCACATGTAAAAAAGAACGGAAAGATCGTGATGGATTATGACTTGATCAGCAAACCGCGTTTGATCCAGTATAAAGATCTTGATTTCGAAAAGTCACTGCGGGAGAAAGAAGTGCTTGGTTTTTCTTTGCATGATGATGCAATCCGAGCCGTAAAGCAGCATTTCAATATTGATACACCAGGATTGGCAGCGATCACTGCTCAGTATGGTAAAGAAGTGAAGGGGTTTGGTTTGATCACCAACATCCGTGAGCTGGTATCGAAACAAGGTCGCAAATACTGCCGCTTGTATGTGACAGATGGTATGACGGATGTAAAGGTCGGGGTATGGCCGAGTGATTACCAAAAGATAAGAGATATCTTGCAGCCGTATCTCTATGTCTTGTTCATTGGTAAAGTGAATGAGGAAGGACAGATACAGGCTTCACGGATCAAATTCTTCAAATACAAAGAGAAGAAGTAAGAGAAAGGAGTGTCATGTGATATCACATGAGACAGATATATGACGAGATTATTGATTGTGGATGATGAGGCGGATATTCGCGAAGTTGTGCGGGAATATGCTGAGATCAATGGATATGAAGCAGATGAAGCCGCAGATGGTATGGAAGCACTGGATAAGATGCGGGAAAGTAAATATGATTGTGTGATACTGGATGTCATGATGCCGCGGTTAGATGGTTTTTCAGCATGCCGTGAGATCAAGAAGATCCAGGATGTACCTGTGATCATACTATCTGCACGACAAGAGGAATATGATAAATTATTTGGGTTTGAACTTGGGGTTGATGATTATGTAGTCAAGCCGTTCTCGCCTAAAGAACTAATGGCACGTGTTAAAGTGGCAGTAGAGAGAAAACGTCCGCATAAGAATAACATCATCAAGTTTGATGGTTTAGAAATCGATGTAGAAGGACGCACAGTGACAGTAGATGGGGAAAGAGCACCATTGACACCAAAAGAAATCGATCTTCTTTTATGCCTTGTGAATCATCCTAATATTGCATTGTCCCGCAGCCGTTTATTGAACGAAGTATGGGATATCGACTACTATGGAGACGATAGAACTGTGGATTCGCATGTAAAGATGTTGCGAGCACACCTAGGTAAATATCGAGAACATATCGTAACGGTGAGAGGAATGGGTTACAAATTTGAAGTTTGATCGTCATGGCATACGTTTTAGATTGATGTGTGCATTCATGTTTTTGGCTGTTTCGGTGATCTTTCTGCTTGGTGTTCTGCAATTGTCTTTGATCCGGCCGTATTTTCGTCAAACCAAAACAGAAGCTGTCAAAGAGATCGCTATAGAATTGAAAGAGCAACTACTCTCTAATCACGGGGGATCAAAAGAAGATGTGGATGCCGCTTTCCGACAGGCTGTAGAAAGCAATGCCTGTGTTGTGATCTGTGACCCTAGTGGCAAGCAGATCTACAATGCAGATATGCTTGGAGCGGGCTGTGTTTTTAATGGTGGTTCAGATGTCTCAGATGGTCAAAACTATCATGATACAAAGAATTTGATCGAGCTGGTAAATGATGCAAATGGAGAATTCTCTGTCCAGACAACAAACCTGCGTACATCACAAGAGATGCTCGTATTTGGGCAAAGGCTGGATGAAGATCTTGCAACATATTATTTATTCATGAATACACCACTGGAGCCAGCCGATAGTTTGATTGCATTATTTTTTGACCAATATCTAGCCTATACGATCGTAGTTATATTGGCAGCTGCTTTCTTTGCTGTTTGGTTTTCTGGTCTTTTGACAAAACCTATCCGTAAGATGCAGAAAGAAGCAGTTAAATTATCAGATGCAGATTATGATGTTCACTTTGATGGTGGTGCTTTTACCGAAACAAAGAATTTAGCATCCGCCTTGGATACTGCTGCTTCCGAACTTCGTCAGACGGATGAGCTGCGTAGAGATCTCATGGCAAATGTCTCACATGATATTCGTACTCCATTGACGAATATCCGTGCCTATGCAGAACTTGTCAGAGATATATCTGGTAACGATCCTGCAAAGCGTGAGAAACATTTAAATGTCATTATTCGTGAAACAGAATATTTGACAAGACTTGTCAATGAGATGAGCGAATTGTCAAAGATGCAGTCAGGCAGTTATGTGTTGGAACGTGAGAATATCGATCTCGGTGAGAAGTTATATGATATTGCCGAGATGAATGAACCGTTGATCAAGCAGGCGGATCTGGATGTTATCATAGAAGTGCCGGAACATTTGATTATTTATGCGGATGATCTCAAGATCGGAGAGGTGATCCAGAATTATTTAACAAATGCGATCAAGCATTCTCATGCGGATGGTCGTATTTGGCTGCGAGCATACCGTAGTAATGACCATACCGTACATGTAGAAGTACAGGATGAGGGAGAAGGTATCGCTGCTGGAGATTTGCAAAAGATCTGGGATCGTTATCAGAAAGCAAGCCGTTCTTTCACAAGAAACGGCGGCTCTACAGGTCTTGGTCTTGCTATTGTTAAAGCAATCTTGGATGCCCATGGGGCAAAATATGGTGTATCCTCAAAACTAGGAGATGGATCTGTATTCTGGTTTGAAATTGGAGATTATGATGAAGACTGATTATTTATACGGGACACCTTATAACATCATGCAAGATAAAGAACTGTATCACTTTAATAGTGATACCGAATTTCTAGGAAGGATGCTCAAGATAAAGGCAGAGGAAACAGTATTAGATATCGGTACCAATACAGGTGCTTTAATGTTATTTGCAAGTATGCATACAAAGCATCTATGCGGTATCGATCTATTTCCTGAGCAGATTGCAAGAACACGTAGCAATCTTTTTATGAATGGTCTGGAAGGGGAAACCTATGTATGTCGGATTCAGGACTTTCAACATAAACCTTTCGATGTGATCTTATGCAATCCGCCGTATTTCAATACCAAAGACAACCGTTTAAAAAATGATAATATGTATAAAAGAGCAGCTAGGCATGAGGAATACCTAACGCCGGATGAATTGTTTCAAGCAGTTGGAAGATTATTGCGTAAGGATGGACATTTCTGGATGGTACATCGTGCTTCACGAAGGCAGGAATTGATACATATGGCAGAAAAGCATGGTCTATATCCTTGCTTGATTCGTATTTCTTATGATCATATTGGCGGTATTGAAAAGAGTGTTGTTATGGTCTTTGGAAGAGAGTTTGGTCCTTGCTATGAAGCAGCACCTGCTTTTATGGATCAGCGGGATAGTTTTGTGTTTGAGGCATGTGTCAAATGAAGTGGATGATGGCAGCAGCTGCAGGGCTGTATTTGTATAGTGCCGCTGCTTTAGCGAGTTTGATCTGGGGATGGATAAGAGAAAAGAAAGAAGTCAAGGTAAAGCGGATGATAGAAAAAGAAACAGTAGAGGCATTGCCATACGCAAATAAGTGGATCCGCTGGATCACAATGTTTGAAAAGAGTCGTAAGGATACACAAGTCTTGTTTACAAAACATGCTCTCTTGCATGGTGTGTTTTTGGAAAGCAGGGTCCATGGTGCAGATGATTCACTGCTCTTCATTATACATGATGAGAAGGTGATGAATATCTTTTTGCAGGCCGTGGGTCATATTTTAGCAGATCGTTTATTGCCGAAAGTTACTTTCAGTGTTTTGTTTACAGATCATGCGGATGGTTCTGCGGAACAGGATCTTGCCTGCTGGATGCGGGATCATAAGAAACATTATGATATCTGCATCAGCGATCGCCATAGTGTTGGGGCTGGGAGTCAGGCTTATATAGGTGTACACCGTAAAGCTATGATGCATCTGCGGCAGGATCCGGTATATATCAGTGATGAGAAGAAGTATACAGGGATCGATCCGCTTTGGAAGCAGGTGGGTCAATATTTAAATTGGACGGAACGCTTAGAATTATATATTCCTTTCTTGCAGAAAGAAGGGTTTGAGACATTATGCAAAGTCTATCCAGCAGCAGATCGTTTCTTTGCGTCAAGGTGCATTGTGGCGGGAGAAGATATTCTCATATCAGCAGTAGATGATGCCCAAGCAGAGAATTCACTGACATATATTCGTCGTGAAGCATATAAAAAGCATTGTTCTTTGACAATGCTGCATCAGTTTCATGGTTCATCTCCTGCAAAACAAGAACATCAAGATTTGATATGCCGTACTATTCGGCAAACAATGCCGGGGGTAGAGCCGATATGTATTTTGTATGATGATACGAGTGCATTAGCATTGGAGAAGCTTTGTACTTCAATTTTGATGTTTGCACCACTTGGAGTAGGTTTTGATAACCAGCGTGCTGTAGACTTCTATAGTGAGTTGTTATTACCAAAAAAGTACTAAACAAAGAAGAAAAGGCAGATATCTATACTAAGTTATCTGCCTGATTTCTTTTTCTTTTCAGCATGCAATGTATACTTCACGATCTCAGCATCCGCAAAGAAGCGAATATCTTTTTTTGTTGTACCTACACCATTTGAAATATCTAATGTTACATGTTCATTTACTGTAGAACGTCCGCGTAGATGTGCTTCCGCTCCTTTTGGTGTATAGAGAGCTCCAAACATCCAATATGCCTGCCCGCCATGACTATGTCCTGCTAAGAAAAGATCAGTTAGATCAGCTGGAACATGGTCGGCTGTATCAGGTGTATGACACATCGTGATGACATAGTTAGAATGCGATACACTGCTGTAGGCAGCATTGACATCCACATTTCCGTTAACACAATTATCCAGCCCGACAAGGGTAATCGAACCATTAGATCGTGCTCTTAGAGCAATAGAACTATTCTGCAACACCTCAAACTCACTGCCAACATAGATCATATCTACCGCTTTCTTTACTTCTTCATTTTTCTTATCATTATCACCATATACAGCAAACTTTCCAAGAGGAGCATGCAGATGGTCAAAAGCTTTCGTCAATGTCTCAACTTTCTTATCATCCGGCTGAACATCTTCATCGAACAGATCACCACCGAACAATATGATATCTGCTGAGCAATCATTTATTTTTTCAACGAGATTATGAAGACGTTTCTCATCCATGAATGTGCCGTATTCTAGATCAGTGAAATATAAAATAGAAGTACCATCCATGGAAGATGGGATCTTTGTACTTGCAATCAGTTCACTACGCACGTGGATATTACGAGGGGCAGCAAAGTATGCATCATAAAGAAAATATAAAACGACGGTGATGCATAAGATGACCGCAGTTAGGATTTTAGTTGTATGTTTCATACGAATAATGATAGCATATTTAGAGATAGTGAGATATGAACAGGGGATGTCATGATAAAAAAACTTCATATTTTTCAATATAGTACATTGGTCGTAAATGGTAGATATCCAGCACCAGGAGCTATGGAAACATTAGCTAAGCTGCATGGGGCAGGTATTCCTTTTTTAATTTTGACGGAACAATCGAATAAGACACGTAGTGAAATAGTGAAACATATGATGAAGATGGGGTTTTATCACATGTCGAGTGATATCGTATATACAAGTACGATGGCAGCAGCCGATTGGATCGCACGGCAATACCCTGAAAAAGTAAAAGCCTGCTACATTGGCGGCAGTGGTATGCGGGAAGTGCTGGATGATGCTGGCTTTGAAATCGTCAACGATCATCCCGATTGGTTGTTTAATGGTTTTGATCGCAATGCCGGATATAGTGATTATACGTATTGTCTATCCTTATTGCGCAGCGGGGCTGTGTTGATTTCTACAGATTCATCTGCTGTAAAGAGCAGTGAAATCGGAGAAGGGGTAGGACCAGGCGCGATATGCAGGATGATGGAATATGCTTCTGGTAAGAGGGCTTTGGAATTTGGCAGGCCTAGTGTGATCACAACTGCATCTATATTGCGTTATGCTGGGGTAAAGGCAGACGATGTTCTCTTTATTGGAAATGACTTTAAAAAAGATATCATTCCGGCAATACGATGTCGAATGGATACAGTATATGTGACCAATGGCATGGAATATGAGCTGAATGTTGATGATGAAATGCATCCTAAGTGGATCATTGAAGATTTAACGGGGTTGATACGTTAAGCATTGCAGTTTATGCATGCACCTGATAAAATACAGTCACTGCAATGATAAAAAAGTATTAGTGCTGGAAGTGGTCAAGAGAGGCAGGGTATGGTGTAAACTGCTGCATGGAAAGTATGAACTCGTTTTTGGAGCAGATGCTGTATCCGACAGTGTTGAGAAGCGGAAAGAGTGCGCTGTAAAGCGAACTAAGGTGGTAACGCGTTTTTGGACGTCCTTAGAATATAAGGACGTCTTTTTGTTTATACAGGAGGTATATGTTATGGCTTACGATCATAAGACGATCGAAAAGAAGTGGCAGAAGTACTGGGATGAGAATAAGACATTCAAGACAGATGCTCATGATTTTTCCAAGCAGAAGTACTACATCCTGGATATGTTTCCATATCCATCAGGACAGGGTCTTCATGTAGGACATCCAGAGGGTTATACGGCAACAGATATCGTTGCACGTATGAAGAGAATGCAGGGTTACAATGTACTGCATCCGATCGGATTTGATGCATTTGGTCTTCCGGCAGAGCAGTATGCGATCAAGACTGGCAATCATCCAGAGGGATTTACATACAAGAATATCGATCACTTCCGTGAACAGATCAAGTCCCTTGGTTTCTCTTATGACTGGGATAGAGAAATCCGTACATGTGATCCGGATTATTACAAGTGGACACAGTGGATCTTCTGCAAGATGTATGAAAAGGGTCTTGCATATGAAGCGGAAATGCCGGTCAACTGGTGCCCAGAACTGCGTGCTGTTTTGGCAAATGAAGAAGTCATTGATGGAAAGAGTGAGCGCGGTGGATATCCTGTTATCCGTAAACCAATGCGTCAGTGGGTATTGAAGATCACAGCATATGCGGAAAAGCTGTTACATGATCTTGATCTCGTGGATTGGCCGGATTCTACTAAGGAAATGCAAAGAAATTGGATCGGTAAGTCTACGGGTGCAAATGTTGTTTTCAAGGTAGATGGTACAAATAAAGAGTTTACTGTTTTTACAACAAGATGTGATACTTTGTTTGGTGCAACATACTGTGTATTGGCACCTGAGCATCCATTTGTAGAAGAAATCACGACACCAGAACAGAAGGCTGCCGTAAAGGCATATCAGGCGGAAGCATCGAAGAAGTCTGATCTAATGCGTACAGAACTGTCTAAGGAAAAGACAGGTGTATTTACAGGTGCATATGCTATTAATCCAGTAGATGGCAGAAAGATGCCGATTTGGATCTCTGACTATGTATTGGCAACACATGGAACAGGTGCCATTATGGCGGTGCCTGCTCATGATGAACGTGACTATGCTTTTGCTAAGAAGTTTGATCTGCCGATCATTGCTGTCTTGGAGGGCGGTAATGTAGAAGAAGAGGCCTACACAGGTGATGGTGTGCATATCAACTCTGGTTTCTTGAATGGTATGGATAAGCAGACAGCGATCGATACGATGATCCAGTGGCTGGAAGAACATCATTGCGGTAATGCACAGGTTGCTTATAAGTTGAGAGACTGGTTGTTCTCAAGACAGAGATATTGGGGTGAACCAATTCCAGTTGTACATATGGAAGATGGAACGATCCGTACGGTTTCCTGTGATGATCTGCCTTTGGAACTTCCTGTTGTAGAGAATTATCTTCCATCTGAAGATGGGGAATCTCCATTGGCACATGCTGGTGAATGGCTGGATGTTGAAATCGATGGGGTAAAGGGCCATCGTGAGACGAATACGATGCCGCAGTGGGCTGGTTCCTGCTGGTACTATATCCGTTATATCGATCCGCATAACAAGGAAGCAATTGCAGATAAGGAATTGATGGACCATTGGCTGCCGGTAGATCTTTATATCGGTGGTGCTGAACATGCTGTACTGCATCTTCTCTATGCAAGATTCTGGCATAAGTTCCTTTATGATATTGGTGTTGTTTCCAGTCCAGAACCATTCCAGAAGTTGTATCATCAAGGTATGATCCTTGGTGAAAATGGTGTCAAGATGTCTAAGTCTATGGGTAATGTCATTAATCCGGATGAGCTTGTCGAAAGTCATGGTGCGGATGCATTACGTGTATACGAGATGTTTATGGGACCGCTGGATGCATCATTGCCATGGTCTTCTAAGGGTATGGATGGTGCAAGAAAGTGGCTGGATCGTGTATATCGTTTGGCAACGGATGAGAAGATGGTCGTTGCAGAACCGACACCAGAACTGGATTACAGCTATAACTTTACGATCAAGAAGGTCACATCTGATATTGAAACATTGAACTTCAATACAGCCATCTCTCAGATGATGATCTTTGTCAATGACTGCTATAAGCTTGGCAAGGTCAATAAAGACATGATGATCGGTTTTGTACAGATGTTCTCTTGCTTTGCACCGCATCTTGGGGAAGAACTGTATGCAGATCTGACACATACAAATGGTACGATCGCTTATGTACCATGGCCTGCTTATGATGAAAGCAAGCTTGTACAGAGCAAAGTTACGATTGGTGTTCAGGTCAATGGTAAGATGAGAGGTAAGATCGAGATCGACAAGGATGCTGCTAAGGATGAAATGCTAGCTGCTGCTAAGGCCCTGCCGACAGTTATTCCGCATTTGGAAGGCAAGACGATCGTAAAAGAGATCGCTGTTCCAGGTAAGATCGTTAATATCGTTGTAAAGTAGTAAAAAGAAGACAGTGTAATTGATGTGATGTATCATTTGCACTGTTTTTTGTTATGATAAGAACTATGAAGTGGGTCATTTATGGGAAACAACATCTAGATATCATCATATTACTGCATGGCGGCGGTCTGTTTTGGTGGAATTATAGAGAAGAAGCAGAACTGTTATCTAATAAGTATCAAGTTATACTTCCAATCCTAGATGGACATGCTGGCAGTGATCGGTGTTTCACAACGATCCAAGACCAAGCGGCTGCTTTGATCAACGAGATAGATGTACATTGCCATGGTCACGTGCTATGCATCGGTGGTCTTTCTCTTGGTGCCCAGGTCTTGCTGGAGGTGCTGCAGCAAAGACATGATATTTGCCGTTGTGCATTTGTAGAAAGTGCATTGATCATACCAAATCGTGTACTTTACTATATGATCCCGCCGGTATTTGGGATGAGCTATGGTTTGATACAAAAGAGATGGTTTGCAAAGCTACAATGTAAGTCTTTGCGTATCCGTCCTTCTCTGTTTAAGAAATATTACCATGACACATGTAAGATCGAGAAAGAAGATATGATTGCTTTTTTGCAAGAAAATGCCATTTATACACCAACAGAGGCATTATCCAAAGTGACAGCCAAGGTATGTATCTTTGTTGGGGAAAAGGAGAAAAAGGTAATGCAGCATTCTGCCGCATTACTGCATGAAATGCTTCCTAACAGTTCTCTATGCATCCTGCCGGATCTTTACCATGGTGAGTTTTCTTTAAACCATGGACATGTATATGCCGAAGCTCTAATAGCAGTATTGCAATCCTTGGCAATGTAGCAGGAAAGAGCGTTTTTTGCTATAATTCCACAGTATGAGTACGGAAGAATTCAAGGTTACGATAGATGCTTTCAGTGGTCCTTTGGATCTCATGCTGCATTTGATCAAAGAAAAACAGCTGGATCTATTCGATCTAGATATGAATGTTTTAACAGATCAATATATTTCATTCATTAATAATATGAATGAGATGCATTTGGAAGTGGCAGGAGAATACTTGGCGGAAATGGCTTCATTATTAGAATATAAGTCACGTAAGATGATACCTGGTACAAAGGATGAATTGGAAGTAGAAGAAGATGCGAAAGAGAAGCTTGTTAAGAGATTGTTGGAATATCAGCAATATAAGGAAGCTTCCCAACAATTGGAAGGCATGCTGGAAGATAGAAGTTTATCGATCAGCAGACCTTTATTAAAAGAAGCAGAACTTTGGATCAAAGAACCTGATGACAAAAGTGTTACAGGAAGTCCGTATGATTTATTAAAGGCGATGTGCAAGCTGCGTTATCGCCGCCAAATACAGACACCACAAGTACGTTCCTATACGATCAAGGAGATCTCGATCGAGGATAGACAATTAGAAGTAACGGCAAGATTGGGTGATCTGCCTGATACATTTCGCTTTGAACGTTTATTGGAGGATTGTGCTGGAAATGCACCTAAGGCAATTGCGACATTTATTGCTGTCTTAGATCTTGCCCGTCAACATGTCTTGTATTTTACTGTAGAAGAAGATGAATCGATCTGGTTTACGAGAGGAGAGATCGGACATGAGTGAAGAGTTATTGGAAACATCTGAAGAATCTATACAGTCCAGGGCTGTTTTGGAAGGGTTGTTATATATAACAGGTGATGAAGGTATTACTTTGGAGCAGGCAGCTAAGGCATTGGATATTTCTTGTGAAAAGGCAGAATTACTGCTGGTGGATCTTCAGAAAGTATATGCTGCAGATGGACATGGTGTAGAACTGGCACATTATGGCTGTGCTTATAAGTTTGTTTCAAAAGCATTTGTGCATCCCTATGCAGCTAAGTTATTTACTTTAGATAAACCATCAAAGTTATCCCCTGCTGCTTTGGAGACACTTGCAATCGTGGCATATAAGCAACCGATCACGCGGGTTGAGATCGAAGAGATACGTGGTGTTGGAGCAGATGTTATGTTAAAAAAACTAATGGCACGCGGTTTGATCAAAGAAGAAGGCCGCAGTGATGCGCCTGGCAGACCGATCCTATATGTTGTTACGGAAGCATTCATGGATGCCTTTGGTATCTCTACATTAGATGAATTGCCTCAATTGCCGACATTTGAAGAAGAAAACAGTGATCTGTTTCAGAGTCAGGCATGATGAAGGTGTGGAAGAAGGTGTGCTCTGTAATATTAGCAGGTATGTTGCTTGCTGGTTGTGCAGATTGGCACTTATTGGCTGTATCTTTACAAAGTAATGATACAAATATTATTGAGAAAGATCAGACACCAGCAGAAGAGAAAGCTGAAAAGATCATGGAAAATCTTGGTCTTGCGGACAAAATGGCAGCACTGAAAGAAAGAAATATGCGTTCTTTAGTCTTTCAGGGTGATGAAATTTATAGTGATGGTGTAATATATCTTTCGACAGAACAAAAGAGTGATTCTGTGGGTGTTTTTTATGTGACGGACTTTGACAAGGCTCTATCACATGTGAAAGAATATCTCAGTTCTTTAAAGACACAGACAAATGTATATGATTTCTCGGAGATGTTTAAGATCTCCAACGCAGTAGTAGCTGATAACGGGACTGATCTGATCGTTATGATCATATGTTCTGATATTGAAGAAGCAAAGAAGTTAGCTGAGGAAGCAGTTCGTGACTGAAGCTGATCGATGATCAAACAAGGAGGGTGCAAGCATGATTGATCGTTATTCTCGTCCTGAAATGAGGGCAATCTGGAGTGAAGAAAGCAAGTTCCAGGCATGGTTGGATGTTGAGATCCTGATTGATGAGGCATGGAGCAAATTGGGTGAGATCCCAGCAGAAGATGTTGAAAAGATTAAGGCAAATGCAAAGTTCAACGTAGATCGTATTCTGGAGATCGAAAAGGAAACAAGACATGATGTTGTTGCCTTCACAAGATGTGTTTCTGAGAGTCTTGGTGAAGAGAAGAAGTGGGTGCACTATGGTGTTACAAGTACTGATGTTGTAGATACAGCAAATGGTATTCGTTTCAAGAAGGCAAATGAGATCCTGCGTAAGGATCTGCATGACTTCATGGATATTTTGAAGGAAAATGCTTTGAAGTACAAAGATACACCGATGATCGGCAGAACACATGGTGTACATGCTGAAATCACTTCCTTTGGTTTGGTATTTGCCCTTTGGTATGAAGAGATGAAGAGAAACTTGGAACGTTTCGAATTGGCTGCAGCGGATGTAGAATGTGGCAAGATCTCTGGTGCTGTAGGTACATTTGCAAACATTCCACCGTTTGTTCAGGATTATGTATGTGAGCATTTGGGTATTCATTCTGCTGCTATTTCTACACAGGTATTGCAGCGTGATCGTCATGCACACTATTTTGGCACTTTGGCATTGATTGGCGGCTGCTTGGAACAGATGGCTACTGAGATCCGTCACTTGCAAAGAACAGAGGTTCGTGAAGCTGAGGAACATTTTAACAAGGGGCAGAAGGGTTCTAGTGCTATGCCACATAAGAGAAATCCGATCGGTTCTGAGAACATCTGTGGTTGTGCAAGAGTCTTGAAGGGCTACATGGTCACAGCATATGAGGATATCCCGCTTTGGCATGAAAGAGATATCTCCCATTCCTCTGCTGAACGTATCATTGCACCAGATGCAACAGCTTTGCTTGATTATATGCTGACTCGTTTCGGTAATATCTTGAAGAACTTGACAGTATTCCCTGAGAATATGAAGAAGAACATTTGGGCTACAAATGGTGTTATCTTCTCTCAGAGATTTATGTTGAAACTCGTTGAAAAGGGCTGGTCTCGTGAAAAGGCTTATGATACAGTTCAGCCGCAGGCTATTATTGCTTGGGAAGAGAACAAGAACTTTAAGGAACTTATGGAAGCGCAGCCGGAAGTTACAGCTGCTCTTACACAGGAAGAGATCGATGACTGCTTTGATCTGGCATACCATCTTCGTAATGTAGATACGATTTTCAAGAGGGTAGGTTTGATCGCTGAATAATCATTCTTAGACTGCATAAATGCAGTCTTTTTATATGGAATCGTACTGTTACAAATAGAAAAGACCGATCTTGTTGATCGGTCTTTAGTGACTGGAGACAAGGTCATTGACCCAGATCCTCTTATGTACAAGGAAGAGACCTAGGATGACTTTGTAAAGGTCTAGAAGATGCAGGATCAAGTACATCGTAATGATGTTGAATCCTGTAAAATGTGCCAGGATAAAGGCAACTGGAAAGGATACGGCCATCGTGCCGACGGAATCAAACAAGAAGGTGATCACAGTCTTTCCGCCAGAACGTAAGGTAAAGTAGCTGGCATTATAGATTGCAGAGATCCACAATGTGAGACCATATATACGTAACATACCAGCAGAATGAGCACGGATTACATCGGTCGTGTTATAGAACTGTGGGAAGATCGGAGCGGTAAGGAATAGGATCACCCCAAGACCTAAGGATACAAGAACTGCAAAGACGATCAATCGTCTATCTGTTTCCACAGCACCATCTAGGTCAGAAGCACCAAGTCTTTGACCGACCATGATAGAGATACAATCACCGATTGCTAAATTGAAGACGAAGAATACATTCTCGATCGTTGTTGTAATGTTGTAAGAAGCAACAGCATCGATGCCACGCACGGAATAGCATTGTGCGATGGCTGCCATACCAATGGACCAAAGTATCTCGTTGGCAATGAGCGGCATACCTTTTAGGATAATATTCTTAACTAAGTATGCTGGAACATGGAAGCCGGTGATCACATGCTCGAAGAATGGGAAACGCTCCTTACTTCGTTTTGCCCCAATTAAGATAACTGCTAATTCAGCAAATCGAGAAATGACTGTAGCTGTAGCAGCACCGGCAGCCCCCATAGCTGGCAGTCCAAACAAACCAAAGATCAAGATAGAGTTTCCAACAAAGTTAACGGCAACTGCAATGATGCTGGCTGTCATGGGAAGTCTTGTTTCACCAGCTTCACGCATGGATGAGGAAATGCTTTGTGATAGTCCGAATGGAAGGAAACCAATCAACATGATCCATATATAACTCATTGCATAATGCAATGTGGTCTGGATGTTTTCTGGTGTATTTGTACCAGGGTTTAAGAATAAAGAAACAAGTTTGTTTCCAAAGCACAAGAATATGAATGTAAACAAGATGACGATGGCAGTAGAAGCCACAAGCTTGAATCGCAAACAATTGCGAACACCATCATGATCATTTTTACCGTAGAACTGTGCACCGAATATACTAGCGGCTGAGATCGTACCAAACATTGCAAGTGTAAAGACACTGATCAATTGATTGGATATCGAGACAGCACTCATTGGTAATGTACCGGTCTGGCCAACCATGATATTATCCAGCATATTGACAAAACTTGTGACGACTTGCTGGATGATCAATGGGATAGCAATATACAGAACGCTTTTATAGAAGGCACGATTGCCGATCCATTTGTGAGTAAAATTTTTGAATTTAGACATATGATTCCCCCT
The DNA here is from genome assembly GCA_963556805.1 of uncultured Bulleidia sp. GTDB lineage: Bacteria > Bacillota_I > Bacilli_A > Erysipelotrichales > Erysipelotrichaceae > Bulleidia. Next base: position 67,024 of record CAUWCC010000003.1, read on the forward strand.
TCTGAAGGGGCATTATACAGGAATTCAATAAGATTGACGATGTATTTTTTTCTTTTTGTGAAAAATACCAAGGGGCAGTATATGACTATTCTTCTATTGGGTCGTTCACAAACATTTCGGTATCTTCACGAGTGAGGATGCGTTGATGGTGGGATATGTCATATCGTATGGCAATGAGACATCTTCGGATATAAGGGCGTGAGAGGGATGAAATATATATTTTGTTGTGGATCGGATGTAAGGGTTTATCTGGTTGGAAGAAGGTACAGTGGTTGGGGAGGGATGGAATAACAGAATCGATCTCAGGATATGCCGCAGCATCAAATGATCCTTCAGGATCCACTAATAATATTTCTAACGTATCTATCATATAGAAAATGCCGCATTTGCGGCATATGTATTAGAAGATGTTAGAAAGAATGATATTTCCTTCACGTTCTGGATTGACAGAAACAAGTGCGGCCTTTGTACCTGTATATTCTTCAATGAAACGGATGTAATTGCGGCAGTTTTCGGGAAGTGCCTCAAATGTATGTATATGAGAAATATCTTCTTCCCAGCCTGGGAATATCTTCCAGATCGGTTCTGCATCTGCTAGATCTTTAAGAGAAGCAGGGATTGTATCATACTCTTTACCGTGGATCTTATAACCAATGCATACAGGAAGTTCTTTCATACCAGAGAGAACATCGATCTTTGTGATAGCAATCTCAGTAAGACCATTGATGCGGGCAGCTTGTTTAACGACTGGTAGATCCAGCCAGCCGACTCTTCTTGGACGGCCTGTTGTAGCCCCATATTCTGCTCCCTTTTCACGAAGATAAGTACCAGTTTCATCTAATAGTTCTGTGACGAATGGACCTTCACCAACACGTGTAGAATAGGCTTTAACGATACCAATGATATGATCCAGTGCTTTTGGACCAACCCCAACACCTGTTAAAACACCACCAGCTGTAGGGGATGATGATGTGACGAATGGATATGTACCATAGTTGATATCCAGCATATTTGCCTGTGCACCTTCAAAAAGGACGGTCTGATCATCCGCAAGAGCTTTATTTACGATATCAGATGCATCACATAGCATTGGTACGATCCGATCTCTCACTGCTGCAAACTGTGCGACCATCTCATCATAGTCAAAAGGTTCACCGCCATATACCTTTTCAATCTCCAAATTTTTAATAACTAATGTCTCCTGTAGTTTTTCACAGAAAACATCCCAATCTCTTAGATCACACATACGCAGACCAACACGTGTATATTTATCAGCGTAGCAGGGACCGATACCATTCTTTGTTGTACCAATACGATATTTGCTGTCTCTGTTTTCTTCTAATTCATCTAATCTTACATGATACGGCATTAAGATGTGAGAACGGTCACTGATGCGGATGTGATCACATGGAACACCTTGAGATTCCAATGTGTCGATCTCTTTGAAAAGAACAAATGGATTGACAACAACACCTGGTCCAATGATACACAAAGCATCGTGGTTGAGGATACCACTTGGAAGAAGGTGAAGGATCGTCTTTTTCCCATTTACTACTACGGTGTGACCGGCATTATTACCGCCCTGAAAACGTACTACCATATCGACATTTTTACCGAGAAGATCAACGACTTTACCTTTGCCCTCGTCTCCCCATTGTGTGCCAACGACTACATAACCTGCCATATAATGGCCTCCTTAAAAAATAACGGAAATATTCTAGCACGATGTTTTTCTGATGTCAGCGATTTTTTTGTGTCCCGAATTTACAATCTAAATGCAACGCATCTCAAAAATAGAAAATGACTC
>CAUWCC010000004.1:0-66713 GCA_963556805.1 uncultured Bulleidia sp.
ACAGTCACGTACACTAAGCACAAAAGTCCAAAATTACTTAATTAAGCCTTTTTTAAATGGAAATAAGTAAAAAGTCCTGCTATATAGCAGGATTGAGAATTAATGGATCGAAATATCACCATTTTTTGTTGTTAAGGCAACAGATGCCTGTCCACTTCCTAGTCGGTAATGTTGTTTTTCAAGTCTCTCTACAGGCAGAAATGTATGATTATGGAATTCACCATGTTTGCAAAATATCTCAGCTGTAAAAACATGATCGTTCAACCAACAGCTGATATCTCCACAAGAGGTAGATGCCGCTAAGATCTCTAATACAGAATTATCGCGAATGACGATGTCACCAGAATTTGCGGATAACTGCAAGATACTAAAATCACTATTTACAATGATATCACCAGATCCTGTAGAAACTGTGCACTTCTCACCGCTGTGATCACATATCTTCACATCACCAGATTTCGTAGAAATAAATACAGTTCCCTCAGACTTCTCCACCTGAACATCACCAGATTTTGCTTGTACATCCAACATAGAAAAACGTGAATTAGATATATATGTATCTGAAGAAGTACATACAGCACGTAAAGCACCGATCCGGCAATGATCGATATATGTAGATTTGTTACTCTTTTCCAAAATAATATTATCTGCACAAAGTTTAGAACAATATACATTACCACCTGTCTTGACCACAATACGCTCAATAGAATTCGGTATAAACAACGTCAAGATCAACTTACCGCCAGTAGGACGTAATGTCATTGCTGTATCATCCATTGTGACTTTCATTTTAGGAGAGACATCCGCATCATTTGGTTCTAGACGATATTGTAATAACTCTCCACTACGGATATAGACATTCACGGGCCTCTTACCACCATCGATAATCAACTCATCCACAAGATGATCCAATGGTATTTCTGTCATACCACTTGTTGTGAAGTATTTCTCTACTTTATCAACATACGATCCCATTTGGAATTGTTTGAAAGCATAGGCTAAGGATGCAGTGAGCTTTGGAAAGAGAGAGATCTCTTGTGGTCCAGGTTTAGGACCATATGTATCCAAAGATCTTTCTATGACCTTTTCAGGTGTCCCTAATTCCTCAATAACTTGCTCTTCTGTATAGCCATCTTCCATAAGAGCATCGTACTCGATCTCACATCCATGGATGATATCTTTTCTCAGATCTTCTGCAAGATCGAAAAGACCTAGTTCGACCTCATGCAGATACGTTTCTTTTTTCATAGTACTAACTCCTTTTTAGAGTAGTGGAATATGATGTGCTGCACATTCTTGGATCATTTCATCTGGCCAAATAGAAGCTTGTACTTCCCCAACATGTGCTTTGTTCAATAACAACATACAAAGTCTAGACTGCCCAATACCACCACCAATGGTGTATGGAAGTTCTTTATTGATAACAGCCTGATGATAAGGCAGTGTCAGTCTACCCTCACAATGCGAAGCTTTACACTGTGTACGGATCGAATCTTCATCTACACGAATACCCATAGAAGAGATCTCTAAAGCCATGTCCAAGGATGGAAGCCAGAACAACAGATCACCATTGAGTTCCCAATCATCGTAGTCAGGTGCACGACCATCATGCGGCTTACCGCTTCTTCGTAAAGGTTTGCCGATCTGCTCAATGAATACACATTTCTTTTCCTTTGTAATGGTATTCTCTCTTTCTTTCGCTGTCATAGTTGGATACATATCATCCAATTCTTGAGACGTGATGAAGAAGACATCATCTGCTAAATGACATACAGCCTGTGGGTATTTATACCAAACTTCATGTTCCATATGTTTAATGATCTTAAAAATCAAACGTACAGTATCCTCCAAAGTTTCACGTGTACGTTCTTCCTTAGCAATGACTTTCTCCCAATCCCATTGATCTACATACATAGAATGCAAATTATCTAAGATCTCATCTCTTCTGATCGCATTCATATTCGTATACAGACCTTCATGTTCCTGAAAGCCATACTTCTTTAAAGCCATTCGTTTCCATTTTGCCAAAGAATGTACGACCTCTAGACTTTCACCAGGAAGTTCCTGTGCATCAAAAGACACAGGTCGTTCAAAACCATTCAAGTTATCATTCAGACCAGAAGATTTCGTAACAAACAAAGGAGCACTGATTCTGTGCAAGTTCATTTCCCTGCCGAATTCCTTCTGGAATGTATCTCGGATATATTTGATTGCTTCTTGCGTATCCCGTACATCCAGTACTGGATCATAGTTTTCGGGTATTGTTAATCGCATTCGTATTCCCCCTTACAATGGGATTATTTTAGCATGTGCAAGATGTCTAATTATGTTAAATCATCGTATTTTGTACCTCCAGCATAGATACATATGAAAAAAACTTCCAATTTTACATAAATCAGATAGAAAAGCATTTGCTAAATTGTCTATACTGATAATGAATCACTATGTGTTAGAGAGGAATTGTGTTGTGAATAAGAAAGAAAAACAAGTTTCTTGGTTAGAACAGATTAAGAAACCTGGAAATATGTTATGCATGATATTAGCTGTCATCATGATAATAGGTTTGTTTGTTTTTGGTACATATGTCAATCGTGATAGGGATGAGGTAGATCCTAGCAGTAGTCAGTTGGACTATGCGAAAGCAGTGGTGACGAATGTATTAGAGGATGATGCCCAGCCAGATCATGAAAATGCGGAAGGTAGAAGAGTTGGTACACAGGAATTAGAAATACGGGTGACAAGTGGTAAGCGTAAAGGCGAGATCATGCCTGTTACAAATTACATGAGTGCTATGTTTAATATAGATGTAGAACAAGGTGATCATGTTGTGATCCGTGTTATGACCGATGAGGACGGTTCTTACTATGCTTCATTATTCAACTATGATAGAGGACTTATCGTAGGCGGGTTTATTTTATTGTTCTGTATTACGCTAGCAATCCTTGGTGGTAAGAAAGGAATAGGGGCATTACTAGGATTGATCTTTACGATCAGTGTGATCTGGTGGATTTTGATACCATCTGTTATACATGGATTTTCTCCTATTGTTATCACGATCAGTACGATCGCTATCACAGCAGCAGCTTCTTTATTACTACTCAATGGTGTAAGTAAGAAAACATTATGTGCCATTCTAGGATGTGTCTTTGGTGTTATGACAGCAGGTGGTTTAGCTGCTATTGTTACACATCTTACGCCAATGAATGGTTTTAATATGTCAGAGGCAGAAAATCTAATCTTATATGGTGCGGATAAAGGTATGAAGATCAGCGGTCTGCTTGTATGCGGGGTATTGATCTCGGCTTTAGGCGCAGTTATGGATGTTGCTATGAGCATTGCTTCCTCTATCTATGAATTACATGATCACGATCCGAACATGACAGTAAAACAATTGTTTGTGTCCGGTATGCATATTGGTAGAGATGCTATGGGTACTATGGCAAATACACTCATCCTAGCTTTTGCAGGATCATCACTGAATATGTTGATATTAGTACAAACGTATAACATTCCATTTTTACAACTGGTGAATACGGACTATATATGCATAGAAGTGATCCAGAGTGTTGCTGGATCTATGGGCATTCTGTTGACAGTTCCAATCGTGGCTGTCATCAGTTCTACACTTATCGGGAATAACACCCGCACACGATCGAAATAGAAGAGAGGAGAGAAGGTATGAGACGCAAAAACATGATGAAGAAGTTTACATCATTTATGATGGCACTTCTCATGACACTTTCCTTAGCCCCAAATGCAGTATTTGCGGCTGAGCAGGTCAACATCACAGAGTTCACAGATGAACTTACAAGTGGTCAATATGTTATGGCTGTAGATGATACAGCTGTAGGCACGTTAAGTGGCAGCTGGGTATTAGCAGAAACAGTATCTCAGAATACAGATACAAAGAGTGTTTCAGCAAATGCTGTTGTGACATTGACTGTTTCTGGTGATAAGACAAAGATCCAAGACAGCACTGGTAAGTATCTGGCCCCTAAGGGAAAGAATACGAACGGTATCAAGGAAGGTGAATACGAATGGACATTTGCCAAGAATGATGCTGGTAAGTATACATTTACTGCTGTAGATGACGGTGTGATCCTGGCTTCCAATAAGGGCAATGCAGGTAAGTTCCGTGGGTATAAGACAACAACTGTGGCAGGTAATCCTAGTGGATATCCAAGTACATTCACATTGTATAAGACAACAGGAGGAACAACGATCACAGTAGCTGCACCACTTGCTCAGCCACAGGCTGGTTCAGTGGAAAAGGGTACAAAGATCACACTTTCTACAACAACAGAAAATGCAAAGATCTGGTATACAACAGATGGCTCTGATCCAATAACATCCCAAACAAGAACAGCATATACAAATGAGACAGCACCTGTTATCAATGATGAAGTGACACTCAAAGCTGCAGCAGAGGTAAATGGTACATACAGTGAAGTACAAGTACTGCACTATACATTAGCAGCACCATTACAGGATGGTGATAAGGTCGTCATTTATGCCCCAGCTTATAACAAAGCGCTTTCTTGTACATATACAGGTTTCTATAACAACGGTAAGGATGTAACAGTTGCTGCAGATGGTACTGTTACAGGCTTCAACCCAGCTGAAGATGTATGGACAGTATCTGTGAATAGTGATAAGACATACAGCTTCTCTTACAACGGTAAGAAGTTAGCCATGGGTGATAAGTTCTCCTCCATGCCGCTTGGTGAGAAGAATGACAAGTGGGTATTGGAAGAAGCAGCAGATGGATGTTACTACGTAAAGAACACAGTAAGAAACAGTTATATCGAATGGTATGCAGGTAAGAATAACTGGAGTTCTTTTGGTACGATCGATGCTGGTAAAGAAGGACAGTTTGCTTTGAAGTTCTTCAAGACAACAGAGACACAGCCTGAGCCGGAACCACAGCCTGAAACACCGATCTTAGATGGTGATAAGGTCGTCATTTATGCCCCAGCTTATAACAAAGCACTTTCTTGTACATATACAGGTTTCTATAACAACGGTAAGGATATAACGGTTGCTGCAGATGGTACTGTTACAGGCTTCAACCCAGCAGAAGACGTATGGACAGTATCTGTGAATAGTGATAAGACATACAGCTTCTCTTACAACGGTAAGAAGTTAGCCATGGGTGATAAGTTCTCCTCCATGCCGCTTGGTGAGAAGAATGACAAGTGGGTATTGGAAGAAGCAGCAGATGGATGTTACTACGTAAAGAACACAGTAAGAAACAGTTATATCGAATGGTATGAAGGTAAGAATAACTGGAGTTCTTTCGGTACGATCGATGCTGGTAAAGAAGGACAGTTTGCTTTGAAGTTCTTTAAGGTAACAGAACCAGAACCACAGCCGGAACCAGAACAGCCGGAAGGTGTAGAAGGTTTGGAAGTTGCAGCATCTCCAATCAGTGGTGCAAGTGTAGTAAAGGGCGATAAGATCAAGTTGGTATCTGCAGCAGGTACAGAGATCTATTTCACAATGTCTGAAGATGGTACAGATCCTAAGGATCCGGAAGTAAAGGCAGAAGAGAAGTATACAGAAGAGATCAAGGTTGCCAAGACTCCTGCTGAAGGTAAGAACATCGTTATTAAAGCATTGGTATATAAGCCGGCAGCAGATGGTGCAAAAGCAGAAACAGGTCCTGTTTATACATTTACATATAAAGCCCCAACAAGTATTGATAACTATGACCTCTACTTCGGTCAGCTTCATTCCCATACAAATATTTCAGATGGTACAGGTTCTGTAGAACAGGCATTTGATCATGCTTCCAAGGTTCCTAACCTTGACTTCTTGGCTGTAACTGATCATTCTAATTCCTTTGATGGAGCTGCTCCAGATCAGAAGATCCACATGGGTGATGCGGAAGCAGAAGAGAATAATGCAGAATGGCATGAAGGTAAGCAGGCAGCTAGAGATATCACAAAGAGAGAGAATGGTTCTTTCGTAGGTATCTATGGCTATGAAATGACATGGTCTGGTGGTGCACCTGGTCATATCAATACATTCAACTCTAAGGGTTTTGAAAGCCGTAATATGGCACCATACAAGAAGGGTGACAATTACGAAGTTATGCAGGCATACTTCGATACATTGAATGAGAATCCAGAAACGATTTCTCAGTTCAACCACCCAGGTGATACATTCGGTGATTTCATGGACTTTGCATTATACAGCCCGATCACAGATAACCAGATGACTTTGGTAGAAGTTGGTAATGGTGAAGGTGCTATTGGTGCTTCTGGTTACTTCCCTTCCTACAGCTATTACACAAGAGCATTGGATAAGGGCTGGCATGTAGCTCCTACAAACAACCAGGACAACCATAAGGGTAACTGGGGTGATTCTAATACAGCAAGAAGTGTTGTTCTCTCCGATGGTTTGAGTGAAGATGCTATCTATGATGCAATCAAGAATTATAGAGTATATGCAACAGAGGATAACGATTTCTCTATTCGTTATGCACTTAATGGCAATGCGATGGGTTCTATCTTGGGTGATCAGGATAGTGTAAACATTACAGCTTCCTTCAACGATCCTACAGATACAAAGGGTACAACAAAGGTAGAAGTCATTGTTAACGGTGGTCGTACATTGGCTGAAAAGACATATACAGGCGGTAAGGCAGATATTACGTTTAAAAACCTTCCTGCTAACTATGGTTACTACTATCTCCGTGTTACACAGCCGGATAAGAACATCGCTGTAACAGCACCGGTATGGGTAGGTGAAAGCATCAATGCTGGTGTATCCAACACAAGTTCTAACGTTGCTTTACCGATCAAGGGTGATGAGATCCAGATTTCTTCCCAGATTTACAACAATTCTCAGGATGATATGGTCATTAAGTCTTTGCAATACACAATGGAAGGTGCTTCTGAACCATTTAAGACTGTAGATCCTGCAACGATTGGAAAGAATGGTACAGTAGCTGCTAGACAGTCTTTCAATGTAACATTCCCATATGTGACAGAAAAAGCTGGTGGTTTCAATATCAATGTAGAACTCAATGCTGAGATTGGTGGTCAGGCATATACATTTACAGATGTATTGAAGCTGACAGTATCTGATCCTGCTATTGCAACAAAGGTATTGATCGATGGTACACACTACAACGACTATGTAACTGGATATTATGCTGGCAACATGGGCAACTTCATCAACATGGGTACACAGGATAACATTCAGGTCAAGATCGCAGAACCTGGAAAGACGATTACTGCAGATGATCTCAAGGATACAGCAATGTTTGTTGTATCTGCACCATTGAAGTACACAAGTGAATATACAGGTGATGCAAAGCCTAGTGAATTTGAAGATGAATTCGTTAATGTTGTTAAGGACTATGTAAACAATGGTGGTACAGTGGTTGTTACAGGTCTAGCTGACTATCAGGATTCCAACGATGGTCTGCCATATACATCTTACGAGCAGGCTAACAAGATGCTTTCTGGTATTGGTTCTACAATGCGTATCAATGATGATGAATTAATCGATACAAATGAGAATGGTGGTCAGCCATATCGTTTGTACTTCAATGATTACAACTATGATGCTGCAGATCCGTTTGTACAGAAGATGCTTGCAGGTGTTAAGGAATCTGGTCTTACATATAGTTCTTACTCCGGATGCTCTATCTCTGTAGGTAAGGGCACACCAGTTGTATTCGGTCATGATACAACATATTCCATTAACTCTAAGGCACCATCTCAGGGTCATGATAAACCGGTATTGTCCTACAGTGCTCCATACGATGAGAACACAGCAGTTGTTAAGAAGGGCGATGTTGTTTCCCTTGCGGCTGAGAATGTTGGTAAGGGTCATGTTGTAGCAGCTGGTACAGTATTCGTTTCTAACTTCGAAGTATCTGCAGAAGATCAGGTAAGTTATGCGAATGGTATTATTGCTAAGAATATGCTGGATGCAGTGAAACGTGAGCCGGTGATCAGTACGATCCAGGAAGCACGTCATGGCAAGGATGGCGATGTCTTCACAGTACAGGGTACAGTAGCATCTGGTACAGCTGATACAAAGAATGCATTCTTCAATACGATCTATATTCAGGATGAAGAAGGCAATGGTATCAACGTATTCCCGATCGATGACAATACATTACGTGTTGGTGACCGTGTTCAGGTAACAGGTTCTGTAAGTTCCTACATTGGTGATAAGCAGTTGTCCGCTATCAAGGTTACGACATTGGAAGGTCATAGTGAAGTCAAGATCACACCAGTAAGTAATGCTGAGGCAATGGACTATGACAAGAACTTTGGTATGTTGGTAGAAGTTAATGGTGTTGTTAAGTCTGTTAGAGAAGCTAACGGTTTGATCGATAACATTGTGATCACAGATGCAAAGGGTAATGATGCACGTGTCTTCATTGATGGTTACATTGGTTACTCTGATGAATCTAGTGAGCAGTTGGAGAAGTTTGTTAAGGTAGGTCAGTCTATCAGTGCTGTTGGTTTTGTATCTCATGATGCAGAGGGCAACAGATTGAGAGTTCGTGACCGTTCTGAGATCAAGAAGATCGATGCAGTTATTCCAGAAACAACACCAAGTACACAGCCTACAAGTAAGCCTGGTGCAACTTCTAAGCCGAACGGTACAGATAAGCCTGGTACAGAAACAAAACCAGAGAATAAGCCGCACACAGGTGTGAATGCAGATCCTCTTGCATATGCAGGAATCCTTGCTGCAGCAGTTGCAGTTACATACTTTGTGATCAAGAAACATTGATCATTCGTATATCTGAAATACGAAGATACTAAAGAGAGCGACTAGGTAATTTACCCCAGCCGCTCTTTTATTTGGCTTTATGTGGATAAATAGAAGAAATGCAGTTTCCCATGGTATAACCATCATTTCCACACTTTTCCTGTGGATAACCGTATGCTTGACGGTTATCCACAGGAAAAATTACCATTGTCTTACCAAATACAGGCAATGTATTCTTTGCGGTATTCTGCTTGAGTAGAACAGACTTAAAAAAGGGATCAATGCAAGCATAGTAAAAGCATCGTACCTATGGATTAAGTACGATGCTTTCTTTTTATTCTTCTGTCTGGTGAACTACCCATTGTCTAAAGCCAATGGGCTTCCTGCTTCCCAGACCTCGTAACCTACTATCTCCACAGGCGTTAATTCGGGCAGTCCCTGCCCTATATTGTTATTTTTTATGCTATTTGTCTTAATCCTTCTTCCAGTATATTCTTTGCCGCATTGATATCCCTGTCATGATTCGTTCCACAGACGGGACATATCCATTCCCTTACTGTCAGATTTTTCGTCTCTGTATTTTGGTATCCACAGACTGAACACAACTGACTACTGGCATAGAAGGTATCTATTTTGACATATCTCATATGAAAACTGCTTTATATCATCTGATACCTGTTGCGAAACCAGTAATTTCTTCCTATATTTGCAGACGAAAATAATGTGGTATTGTAATAAATATTTGTGTCTGTTTTTAGATTTTCATGTTCCCATATCATTAGCATACAATAATTCTCAGCTTTTGGATACCTTAACCCACCGTCTAAAGCCAGTGGGATTGCGGTAGCCTTATTTCAAACTGTGAGTTATACAACTTAGCATAGAAACCATTCTTCTTCAGAAGTGTTTCATGATTGCCAATCTCGACAATATCACCATGATCCAAACAGAGGATGATATCTGCATTCTTGATCGTAGAAAGACGATGGGCAATGACGAAGCTTGTTCTTCCCTTCATCAAGTTCTCCATACCTTTCTGGATCAGAATCTCTGTACGCGTATCTACGGAAGAAGTAGCCTCATCCAAGATCAAGATCTTAGGATCGGATAAGTAAGCACGGGCAATTGTTAATAACTGCTTCTGACCTTGGGAGATGTTTGTACTTTCTTCATTGATGACCGTATCATAACCATCCTCCAGTGTTCTGATGAAGTGATCTACATATGCAGCATCAGCAGCCTGCTTTACTTCTTCATCTGTCGCATCCATACGACCATAACGGATATTCTCCATGATTGTACCGGAATGCAGCCATGCATCCTGCAACACCATGCCGAAGCAGTCTCTCAGATCACTTCTTGTTAACTGTTTTGTATCTTTGCCATCGATGTAGATGTGACCATCATTCAACTCATAGAAACGCATCAAGAGTTTTACAATCGTTGTCTTACCAGCACCTGTTGGACCGACAATAGCGATCTGTGAACCAGCAGGAACTTTGCAGCAGAAGTCATGGATGATGATCTTGTTTGGATCATATCCAAAGCATACATGATCGAATGTGACATCACCATTAATACTGATATCACCATTACTATCTCTAACAGACAACGGTTGATCTGTATCAGGTTCTTCTTCAGGTTCTTCCAAGAACTCAAATACACGTTCGGCAGCAGCTGCTGTAGCCTGCAGTACATTCATGATCTGAGCAGTCTGTGTGATTGGTTGGTTGAAGTTTCTAACATACTGAATGAAAGCTTGAATATCACCGATCTGCATACCGTTGTTAATGACTAAGTAACCGCCCAATACACAAACGCCAACATAACCAAGGTTTCCTACAAAACCAGTAATTGGCTGCATCAGTCCTGACATGAACTGTGCTTTCCATGCACTATCCTGCAGGTCGTTATTCAACTTATTGAACTGCTCAATAGAACGTTCTTCACCATTGAAGGCTTTCATGACGGTATGACCGCTGTACATTTCTTCGATGTGACCATTTACTTCACCTAACATATTCTGCTGACGTTTGAAGAAGTTTTGAGATTTCTTAACGATCAAGGCTGCCCCAATACCAGAGAGTGGAACAACGATCAATGCCATCAATGTCATTGGTACAGAGATGGAAAGCATCATGTATAAGATACCGATGACCATAACGATACTGGTCAAGATCTGTTGTATAGACTGGTTCAAAGACTGTGACACTGTATCAACATCGTTTGTAATACGGGAGAGTACTTCACCATGTGTCTGCTTATCAAAGAAGGATAACGGCAGTCGGTCGATCTTTTCAGAGATCTCTTTACGCATACGATATGTCAGTTTCTGTGTAATACCTGACATGATCCAGCCTTGGATATAGGAGAAGGCAAGGGATAACAGGTAGATGATCGTCAATGTCTTTAAGATGTTGAAGATCTTTGTGAAATCGATTCCGCCTGTATTTGTATACTTGGCAGCAATACCTTCTGCCAAAGTAGTAGATGCTGTACCAAGGATTTTAGGACCAATGATTGTGAATACAGTAGACGCAATTGCAAACAGGACACATACGAGCATGGAGATCCAATATGGTTTTGTATACTGGATCAACTTAGACATAGTGCCTTTAAAGTTCTTGGCTTTTTCACCCGGCATCATTCTGCCGTGATGACCACCCATAGGACCTTTTCTTATCTTTTTTTCATCACTCATCTGGCAAGTTCCTCCTCACTCATCTGAGAACGGGCAATTTCCTGATAGACCTTACAGTTTTCCATCAATTCTTCATGTGTACCGATACCAGCTACATGACCCTGATCGAGAACTATGATACGGTCCGCATGACGGATCGTAGAAATACGCTGAGCAACAATGAATACCGTTGTCTTTGTCTTCTTGACCATCTCTGCCAAAGCGTGTCTCAACTTAGCATCTGTGGCATAGTCTAAAGCACTGAACGTATCATCAAAGATCAACATATTTGCATGTGTCTTTGTTAAAGCTCTGGCAATGGACAATCTCTGTTTCTGACCACCAGAAACATTTGTACCGCCCTGGGCAATCGGTTCTTCTATACCATTTGGCATTCTTTCGACGAACTCTTTAGACTGTGAAACATCCAATGCATTTGCGATAGCTTCATCGGAAGCATTCTCATCTGCATAGCGGAGATTAGATTCTACAGTACCAGAGAACAATGTACCTTTCTGTGGTACATAACCGATCTTTTCACGAAGTTCGTGCTGCTTTACATCACGGATATCGATACCGCCGATCGTGATCTTACCTTCGGATACATCAAAGAAACGTGGCAGGAGGTTGATCAGAGTAGATTTACCAGAACCTGTGGAACCAATGAACGCAACTGTTTCACCTGGGGCAGCTGTGAAGGAAATGTTATGTAGTACATTTTCTTCTGCATTTGGATAACGGAAGGAAACATGATCGAATACAACAGGAGCATTCTCGCTTGGCAAGTGTTTCGGTTCTTTTGGATCTTTGATCGATACATCTGTTTCCAATACTTCAAAGATACGTTTAGCAGATACAGCAGAACGAGGGATCATGATGAAGATCGCAGCAATGATCATGAACGCCATTAATACATTCATGGCATACTGCAGGAAAGCCATCATCTCACCGATCTGCATAGAACCAAGATCAATCTGTTTAGAACCAAACCAAACGATCAAGACACCGGCAAAACTCATCAAGAATGTCATGACCGGCATCATGATCGCCATCAAACGATTGACGAAGATATTTACACCGGTAATGTCTTTGTTAACATCATCAAACTTCTTCTCTTCCGGCTTTTCATTGTTGAAAGCACGGATAACGAGCATACCATCCAGTTGTTCTCTTGTGACAAGATTCAACTTATCGACAAGTTTCTGGATGATCTTGAATTTAGGCAATGCAAAGAAGAACAGGATTGCCATGAGTACAAGGATACCTGCCATGACCCACAGAAGAATGGAGAACATGCTTGGGTAACGAAGTACTTTAAACAAGGATGTAAAGCCCATCAGTGGTGCTAGGATAACGATACGCAGCATCATCGTCAATAACATCTGTACCTGCTGTACATCGTTTGTTGTACGGGTGATCAAGGAAGCTGTAGAGAAAGATGCAAACTCTGCTGGTGAGAATGTTTCTACCTTGGTAAATACATCTCTTCTCATATCACGACAGGCAGCAGTTGCTGTACGGCTGGATAGATATGCTGCTCCAATAGCAAATAGTGAGCCAACCAATGTGATACCCAGCATCTTAAGACCTTCCAAGAAGATGTAGTTCATCTGTAGCTTCGTCATATCCATGCCCAAAGCTGTATATTCCTGCTTGATCGCCATACGGCTTGCGGAAGATGTGTTATCAGCTGTAAAACCAGAGATCGTATCCTGTAGTATTGTTGTTAACTGTTCTTTCACTTCAGGGGAGTGATCCATCATCGTATATAGTTCATCAGAAGAACCAATACCTATCTTTTTCAACATATCCGTATTCTCTGTAAAAGAAGTCATGAGATAGGCTTTTTCATACGCATGCACATCTGCATCTTTATTTAATACATAGATACTTTCTGTTTGGTTGATAGGATAGAGGCTGGTGTACGCAGGGTCATTTACATCGACCTTGGTGTAATGACTTTGTAAGCCAGCATAGTCATCGTCATGGAGGAAGTATGCCATGTGTGACATCGTATCTTCTGTCATAGCTTCTGGCATAGACTCCGTAATGCCGCCGTACTGAATGCCGTATGTAACGATATCCGACATATAGTCCGGCAAAGCTAGTTCACACTGCACCTGTCCAAATACACAAGCAATGACGGCAAGCACAGCGATCCAGTATGGTTTGAGATATTTAAGTGCTTTTACCATAAATTTCCTTTCTGTTCTTTAGAATGATAGATATATTACCACGGTAATATAATACTGTAAACGAGTAATATATTTATATTTACAAAGTGATGGTT
Organism: uncultured Bulleidia sp.; assembly: GCA_963556805.1. GTDB lineage: Bacteria > Bacillota_I > Bacilli_A > Erysipelotrichales > Erysipelotrichaceae > Bulleidia. Next base: position 13,710 of record CAUWCC010000004.1, read on the forward strand.
CTGTGCTAAATAATAAAACATGGCAGATAACGAAAAGAAAAAGGAAATACGGCAGAAAGCCGCAATTCTCTTCCGTGAGAGGGGTTATGACAATGTAACGGTCAATGAGATCTCTGCAGCAGCAGGGGTTTCTAAGAATACGTTCTATTATTATTACGAGAATAAAGAAGCGTTGATCAAGGCGATGTTTGATCCACGTAACTTTGATCTAGATAAAGTGATGGGGGAGTTGTTAAGGTATTCAGATCCTTATGAACAGATCATTTGTATGTGTGGTTTGATCGCAGATTACTTTGCGTCTTTGGGAAGGGAGATCGTGAGAAAGGCACTGGTCATGAATTTGTCTAGAACGATCATGCATCCAACACATAGAGATGGAAATAAAGAGGCACATGGACCTGTATGTATGGTATTCCAAAGAGCAATAGAGGAGGGAAAGATCCGTAGTGATGTAACGGTAGATATGTTGATGACAGGCAGTACGGTCATCTTGATGGGATGCTTGCAGATGTGGTCTACTTGTGGTCAAGATATGGACCTGAAGGATACGTATGTAGAGCAGATGCGACTGCTGTTGGAGAAACAGCCTAGGGAGTGAGATGTTAGCTTGTAATAGCTTTACTTTCATCAGTATTTTTAATAATATAATGTCGTCTTATGGACTGAAGAAAGGAACATATATGATAGATCGTTCAGAATGCCATCATGATGAAAAATCCGGTATGTTTAGTTTGTTCAGTCTGCATAGCGGACCGTTTTTGCATTTTCGTAAAATCAGTATTTTATAAGCTCATGGCGCATCCGTGGGCTTTCTTTCATTTTTAGGAGGAGAGAGCGATGAAAAAAGTAGCAATTGTAATGGGCAGTGCGAGCGACCTGCCGGTCATGAAGAAAGCAGCAGATGTCTTGGATCAGTACGAGATTCCGTACGAAGTACATGTATATTCTGCACACCGTACACCTGCTGAGGCATGTGAATTTGCTTCCAAGGCACGCGAGAATGGATTTGGTGCCATTATTGCTGGTGCTGGTATGGCAGCTGCACTTGCTGGTGTACTTGCTGCACATACGATTGTTCCGGTTATTGGTGTTCCGCTGAAGAGCGCAGCATTGGATGGTGTGGATGCGCTGTTGGCAACATGCATGATGCCAAGTGGTATTCCAGTCGCAACTGTAGCAATTGATGGTGCTAAGAATGCAGCATATCTTGCAGCAGAGATCATTGCTGGTTCAGATGAAGCGTTGGCTGAGAAGATCTTGGCTGACCGTCAGAAGATGCATGATGATGTCATTGCAAAGAACAATGAAGTAGAGAAGAGTTTTGCTAAATAAGGAGGAAGGGAAAAATGGAAAAGAGTTTCAGCGAAAGCTATAAAGAAGCCGGTGTTGATGTTACAGCCGGTTATCAGTCTGTAGAGTTGATGAAGAAGGACGTTGCTTCCACTGCCAGAGAGGGTGTGCTGGATAGTATTGGTGGTTTCGGCGGTCTGTTTGCACCAGCAGTTAAGGGAATGGAAAAGCCTGTACTTGTATCTGGTACAGATGGTGTTGGTACAAAGCTGAAGCTGGCCTTCCTGTTGGATAAGCATGATACGATCGGTATCGACTGTGTTGCTATGTGCGTTAACGATGTTATCTGTGCTGGTGCAGAACCTTTGTTCTTCTTGGATTACATTGCCTGTGGCAAGAACTATCCAGAGAAGATTGCTACGATCGTTAAGGGTGTAGCAGAGGGCTGCAAGGAATCTGGTTGTGCTTTGATCGGTGGTGAGACAGCAGAACATCCAGGTATGATGCCTGTCGATGATTATGACCTTGCTGGTTTTACAGTTGGTCTTGTAGATGAGAAGGATATCTTGGATAAGACTAATGTTAAGGAAGGCGATGTCATTATTGGTTTGGCTTCTAGTGGTGTGCATTCCAACGGTTTCTCCCTCGTTCGTAAGGTATTTGATATCACATCTAAGGAAAGCTTGGATCTCTATAGCGAAGAACTTGGCGGCAAGACTTTGGGTGAAACATTGTTAACACCTACTAAGTTGTATGTAAAGCCGATCTTGAACTTGTTGAAGCAGGTCAAGGTAAAGTCTATCGCCCATATTACAGGCGGTGGTTTCTATGAAAACATGCCACGTGCATATACAGAAGAACTCGATGCATGCATTAAGAAGGGTTCTTGGAATGTATTGCCTATCTTCCGTTTGATCCAGGAAAAAGGCGGTATCAGTGAACATGATATGTACAACACATTCAACATGGGTGTTGGTATGATGGCTATTGTTGATCCGTCTGATGTAGATAAGACTTTGGAAGTTTTGCGCGAGAACGGTGTTGAGGCTAATGTAATCGGCAGTATGGTAAAGGGAAGCCACACTGTTGTATTTGAGGACTAATATGACAAAGATCGCTGTTCTTGTATCTGGAGGGGGTACAAACCTGCAGGCATTGATCGATGCTGAGAAGCAGGGGAAGATCCCTTGCGGCAAGATCTCTTTGGTCGTAGCAAGTAATGCGAATGCATATGCGTTGGAAAGAGCAAAGCAGGCTGGTATTGAAGCAGTTGTTGTAAGTCGTAAGGCTTATACAGATAGCGAAGCGTATGATGAGGCAATGCTTGCTGTATTGAAGGAACATGAGATCGAAGAAGTGATCTTGGCTGGTTTCCTTAGCATTCTCGGTATGCCGATCATCAAGGCTTATCCAAAGCGTATTTTGAATATTCATCCTTCCCTGATTCCATCATTTTGCGGGAAGGGCTTCTATGGTCTTAAGGTCCATGAAGCAGCATTGGCTCGTGGTGTAAAGGTAACAGGTGCTACGGTACATTATGTAAATGAGATCCCTGATGGTGGTGAGATCATTGCCCAAAAGGCAGTAGATATCCTGCCAGAGGATACACCTGAGACATTGCAAAGAAGAGTTATGGAACAGGCTGAGTGGATCCTGCTTCCAGAAGCAGCAGCTATGGTTGCTGAACGTATTGAAAAGGAGAAAAAGGCATGAATACAGTAAATCTGTTTGAGTATCTTTCATCAAAAGAATATCCAGGTCGTGGTATTGCTGTAGGTAGAACAGTAAATGGCGAAAAGATCCGTATTGCATATTTCATCATGGGTAGAAGTGAGAACAGTCGCAATCGTGTGTTCTTGGAAACAGAGGATGGTATCCGTACAGAGGCTTATGATCCTTCCAAGATGTCTGATCCATCTTTGATCATCTATCATCCAGTGAGAGTATTGGGTGATACAACGATCGTTACAAATGGTGATCAGACAGATACGATCTGGAACTTTGCGAAGGAAGGCAAGCCTTTTGAAGAAGCACTTCGTACACGTACATTCGAACCAGATGGACCGAACTGGACACCACGTATTAGTGCTGAAATCAAAGGCAATGCTTTGAAGATGTCTATCTTGAAGAGTGATAATGGTGATGACAGCAATGCTCTGCGTTACTTCTTTGAATACAATGATGTAAAGAGTGGTACAGGTCGTATCATTCATACATATAAGGACAATGGTTCACCAATTCCTTCTTTTGAAGGAGAACCAGTATTGTTTGAAGTTGGGGATGAATCCTTTGAGGATTGGTCTCATCATGTATGGGATGCGTTGAATAGTGACAACAAGGTTTCTCTGTTCACACGTCAGCTTGATCCATCTACTGGTGATGAGATCACAATGATTTTTAATAAGAATGAAGGAGAATAAGATGGCAAACGAACTTCAGTTGAAATATGGTATGAATCCAAATCAGAAGCCTTCCCGTATCTACATGGAAGATGGTTCTGATCTGCCGGTTACTGTTTTGAATGGTCGTCCAGGTTTCATTAATTTCTTGGATGCTTTGAACAGCTGGCAGCTTGTTAAGGAACTTAAGGCTGCTACAGGTCTTCCATCTGCTGCAAGCTTTAAGCATGTATCCCCAGCAGGTGCTGCTATTGGCACACCATTGAGTGATCTGGAACGTGCAATCTATTTTACAGGTAATCAGGAGTTGTCTCCTTTGGCTTGTGCTTATGCACGTGCAAGAGGTGCTGACCGTATGAGTTCTTACGGTGACTTTGCTGCTCTTTCTGATGTTTGTGATAAGGCTACAGCATTGCTTTTGCAGCATGAGGTCTCCGATGGTGTTATCGCACCTGGCTTCACAGAAGAAGCTATGGAGATTTTGAAGGCTAAGAAGAAGGGTAATTATCCGATCATTCAGATTGATCCTGATTATGTACCAAATCCTATGGAACACAAGCAGGTCTTCGGTGTTACTTTTGAACAGGGGCGTAATAACGCAGTGATCGATGCTTCTTGCTTGGAGAATATCGTAACAAAGAATAAGGATCTTCCTGAGGAAGCAAAGAGAGATCTGGTCATTGCTTTGATCACTTTGAAGTATACACAGTCCAACTCTGTTGCTTATGCTAAGAATGGTCAGGTGATCGGTGTTGGTGCTGGTCAGCAGAGCCGTGTACACTGCACAAGATTGGCTGGTTCTAAGGCTGACAACTGGTGGTTGAGACAGAATGAAAAGGTTTTGAACCTGCCGTTTGTAGATAACATCAGAAGACCAGATAGAGATAATGCGATCGATAACTACATCGGTGATCATCCAGAAGATGTTCTTCGTGATGGTGAGTGGCAGCGTGTCTTTAAGACAAAGCCGGAAGAATTCACACCTGCTGAAAAGAAGGCGTGGTTGGAGAAGTTGGAAGGTGTATCCATCGGTTCTGATGCATTCTTCCCATTCGGTGATAACATCGAGCGTGCCCATTTGAGCGGTGTTAAGTTCGTAGCACAGCCTGGTGGTTCTATCCGCGATGACAATGTTATCGATACATGCGATAAGTATGATATGGTCATGTCTTTCACAGGTCAGAGACTGTTCCATCATTGATATAGAGAGAAGGCAAAACATGAAGATTCTTGTAGTAGGTTCCGGCGGCCGTGAACATGCGGTCATCCGTAAGCTGAGTGAAAATAGCAAGATCGAGAAGATCTATTGTGCACCTGGTAATGGTGGTATTGCAGATCTGGCTGAATGTGTAGATATCAAAGCTGGTGATATTGAAGGTATGGTTGCTTTTGCAAAGCAGAATGCTGACTTTGTTGTAGTAACACCAGATGATCCGCTGGCTATGGGCATGGTCGATGCTATGGAAGAAGCAGGTATTCCTGCGTTTGGTCCGAATAAGAAAGCTGCACAGATCGAAGCAAGTAAGGTATTTGCGAAGGATCTGATGAAGAAGTATGGTATTCCGACAGCTGGTTATGCTGTATTCCATGATGCACAGGAAGTACTTGCTTATATCCGTGAGCAGGATAAGTATCCTACTGTTATCAAGGCTGATGGGCTTGCATTAGGTAAGGGTGTTCTTATTTGCAAGGACTATGCTGAGGCTGAGGAAGCTGTTAAGGAAATGATGATCGACCACAAGTTTGGTGCAAGTGGAAATGAGGTCGTTGTAGAAGAGTTCATGACAGGACCTGAGGTTTCTGTTTTGGCATTTACGGATGGTCATGTGATCCGTCCGATGGTTTCTTCTATGGACCATAAGAGAGCAAATGACAATGATGAAGGTCTCAATACAGGCGGTATGGGGACGATCGCACCAAGTCCTTTGTATACAGATGAGATCGCAGATCGCTGCATGAGAGAGATCTTTTTACCGACAGTATTGGCAATGAATAGTGAAGGTACACCATTTAAGGGGGTCTTGTACTTTGGCTTGATGTTGACCCCGGATGGTCCGAAGGTCGTTGAGTATAACTGCCGTTTCGGTGATCCAGAGACACAGGTCGTTCTGCCTTTGTTGAAGACAGATCTCTTGGAGATCATGGAAGCTGTGCATGATGAAACATTGGCTTCTGTGGATGTGCAGTGGAAGGATGAAGCTTGTGCTTGTGTTATTGAAGCAAGTGGTGGTTATCCAGAGGCATATAAGAAGGGCTGTGAGATCCACGGTCTGGATGAGCATGGGCAGCATGAAGGTGTTTATGTTTACCATGCTGGTACAAAGCTGGAAGATGGCAAGTACTACACAAATGGTGGTAGAGTACTCGGCGTTACAGCTGTTGGTAAAGATCTTCCTGAAGCATTGGCAAACAGCTATGCTGCAGTGAAGGAAATTGGTTTTGAGAATATGCATTATCGTACAGATATTGGTAGAAAGGTGATGAAAGCATGACGGTATATCGTTGTTATGTTGAGAAGAAGCAGCCCTTCGCTACAGAAGCAGCTGGTGTAAAGAATGACCTTGAGATCACGTTGTTGAGACCTGTTGCAGGTGTTCGTGTTCTTAATCGTTATGATATTGAAAAGATCGATGCTGAGGATTATGAAGCAGCTAAGCATACGATCCTCTCTGAGCCACAGGTAGATGTTCTCTATGATGAGACAGCACCTGCAGCAGCAGAGGATGAATGGGTATTGGCAGTTGAGTATCTCCCTGGTCAGTTCGATCAAAGAGCAGATAGCTGTGCACAGTGCATTCAGTTGTCTACAACAAAGGAAAGACCGCTTGTAAAGACAGCTCGTATCTACTACATCAAAGGTCAGTACACAGATGAAGAAAAAGAAAAGATCAAGACGGCTTTGATCAACCCAGTAGAAGCTAGAGAAGCAGCTTTGGCTAAGCCGGAAACGATCGTAGATACATACAGCAAGCCGGAACTGCCGGAAGTCTTGGATGGTTTCTGTGAATTGGATGAAAAAGGTCTTGAAGCTTTCCTCAAGGATAGAGGATTGGCTATGGACTTGGCAGATATCAAGTGTCTGCAGGCTTACTTCCGTGATGAAGAAAAGCGTGATCCTCGTATTACAGAAGTTATGGTCATCGATACATACTGGAGTGACCATTGCCGTCATACAACATTCAATACAGTACTGAAGGATATCAACATTGAACCGCAGTATATCAAGGATGCTTATGATGTATATCTGGATTTGAGAAAAGAAGTATATGCTGGTCGTACACCAAAGCCGATCACATTGATGGATCTTGGTACGATCGGTGCTAAGTATTTGAAGAAGACAGGCAAGTTGAAGGATTTGGATGAATCTGAAGAGATCAATGCTTGTTCTGTTCGCATCAAAGTAGATGTTGATGGTGAAGATCAGGATTGGTTGTTGATGTTTAAGAATGAAACACATAACCATCCGACAGAGATCGAGCCGTTTGGTGGTGCTGCTACTTGTCTTGGTGGTGCGATCCGTGACCCGCTGTCCGGTAGATCTTATGTATATCAGGCTATGCGTATTACAGGTGCTGCAGATCCGCTTCTTCCAATTGAAGACACAATGGAAGGTAAGCTGCCACAGCGTAAGATCGTAACTACAGCCGCAAATGGTTATAGTTCCTACGGTAATCAGATCGGTTTGGCTACTGGTCTTGTTCAGGAAATCTATCATCCAAACTATGTTGCAAAGCGTATGGAAGTAGGTGCTGTTATGGCAGCTGCTCCAGCTGAGAATGTTGTACGTACAGAACCGCAGCCTAGTGATGTTGTCATCCTCTTGGGTGGTAAGACAGGCCGTGATGGATGTGGTGGTGCTACAGGTTCTTCTAAGGCTCACAACACAGATTCTTTGGAAAGCTGTGGTGCTGAGGTACAGAAGGGTAATGCGCCAGAAGAAAGAAAGCTACAGAGATTGTTCCGTAATCCAGAAGCTACAAAGCTCATTAAGAGATGTAATGACTTCGGTGCTGGTGGTGTATCTGTTGCCATTGGTGAATTGGCTGATGGTCTTGTGATCGATCTGGATAAGGTACCAGTCAAGTACATGGGTTTGAATGGTACAGAATTGGCTATTTCTGAGTCTCAGGAAAGAATGGCTGTTGTAACACGTGCTGAGGATGCTGCTAAGTTCCGTGCTTTGGCAGATCAGGAAAACCTGGAATCCACGATCGTTGCAACTGTTACAGAAGAGCCACGTATGGTATTAAACTTGGATGGTGTTTCCATCGTAAATATCAGCCGTGCCTTCTTGAATACAAACGGTGCAAGCAAGTACACAGATGTTGCTGTACCTGCTGAAACAGCATTTAAGCCGGCCGAAGATACACGTCCTGTTGAAGAACGTTTCAAGGCCATGGCAGCTGATCTCAACATTGCTTCCCAGAAGGGTCTCTCTGAAAGATTTGACTCTACGATCGGTGCTGGTACTGTGTTGATGCCGTTCGGTGGTAAGTATCAGCTCACACCAGAACAGGTCATGTGTGCAAAGATCCCGGTATTGCATGGTGAGACAAATACAGCATCTATCATGTCTTGGGGCTTTAACCCAGAAGACAGCAGTGCTTCTCCATTTATTGGTGCTGAAACAGCTGTTATTTCTTCTATTGCTAAGATGATCGCTGCCGGTGGTTCTAGAAGCCATGCTTGGATGAGCTTCCAGGAATACTTCGGTAGAACAAATAACGAACCATACAAGTGGGGCAGACCTTTCGGTGCAGTTCTTGGTGGTTTGATCGCTCAGAAGGAATTGGAAGTCGCTTCTATCGGTGGTAAGGACTCCTCTTCTGGTACATTTAACGATATTGATGTACCGCCGACATTGATTGCCTTCACAGTATCTACTGCTAAGGTACAGAATGTTGTCAGCAGTGAGTGGAAGGGTGCTAACCACAATGTTTACCTTTTGAAGCCGGAATACAATTCTGACGGTACACCAAACTGGTCTTCTGTTCGTACTGTAATGGATACAATGGAACAGTTGATCTCTGAAGGCAGAGTATTGTCCTGCTGGGCATTGGAACACGGTGGTATTGCAGAAGCATTGATAAAGTGTGGTCTTGGTAATAAGATCGGTTTCCGTGTAGATACAGGTTTCGATCCTGAAAGATTGTTTGTATCTTGCCCTGGTGCATTCTTGTTTGAAACAGACCAGGATCTGGAAACAGGTGAAATGGTTGGTGTTACTTTGGATGCATATACGATCTCTATCAAGGATGATGACATTGATATGGATGAGATCCAGGCTATCTATGAAGATAAGTTCCAGCCGGTATTCCCATACCTTGAGAAGAAGGAAACAACACACTATGAAGCTTTGAACTATGAAGCAGATGAAGTTATGCATGCTTCCTACAAGGTAGAACATCCACATGTATTGATCCCAGTATTCCCTGGTACAAACTGTGAATGGGATACAGCTAAGTCTTTTGAAAGAGCTGGTGCAGAAGCTGAAATCTTCGTTATCCGCAACCGTACATCCCAGGAGATTGCAGAAAGTGCTGAAAAGTTTGCTGAAGCAATCGATAGAAGCCACATTATTGCTGTTCCAGGTGGTTTCTCAGGTGGTGATGAACCAGATGGATCTGGTAAGTTCATTATCTCCTTCTTCCGTAACCCTGCTATTAAGGCAGCTGTTACAAGATTGCTGGATGAAAGAGAAGGTTTGATGCTCGGTATCTGTAATGGTTTCCAGGCATTGATCAAGCTTGGTCTTGTTCCATATGGACGTATCGTAGATACAGATGAACATTGCCCAACACTGACATTCAATACAATCGGTCGTCACCAGAGCATGTTGGTAGATACGAGAGTTGCTTCCAATAAGTCCCCATGGTTGCGTTATATGAAGCCGGGTGATGTTACAACTGTTGCTATCTCTCATGGTGAAGGTAGATTCGTTATTGAACCAGAACTGTTCAACAAGCTGGCTGAAAATGGTCAGATCGCTACACAGTACTGTGATAAGAACGGTGAACCTACAGATGAGATTCGTTACAACCCTAATAACTCCTATATGGCAGTTGAAGGCCTGTTGTCACCAGACGGCAGAGTCTTTGGTAAGATGGGTCACAGTGAGAGAAGCGGTGATGGTCTTTATGAGAACATCCCGGATCTGCATACACAGGAAGCGATCTTCCGTGGTGCTGTAGATTACTTTAGATAAGAAGCAAAACAAGGGGAGATCGCAAGATCTCCTCTTTTTAGGAGAGTTATGGTAAAAGATTATACATATGATACCGAGTTAAGATGTCCCCATTGCGGTGAGGTATCACCATACCGTATGCGTACATTGATCAATCGCAGTGTAGACCCAGATGCTACAGAAAAATTGTTGGATGGCAGTTGGTTTACATTCACATGCCCGCATTGCGGTGAAAGACAGATCGCTGTATATTCCTGCCTCTATTACGATCAAGATAATCGTTATATCGTGGCATTGGCAGATTCTGATGAAGATGAAGAACAGTTCCTGCAATGGATGAATGGTGTATACCAGAGAGATACATTGGATGGTGCTTTAAATGCAATGCTGCGTTCTTGTGATTGCAGAGTCGTTAGAACTATGAGCGAGATGCAGGAGAAAGTGTTGATCAAGGAATTAGATTTGGATGATAAAGTGATCGAAATGTGCAAGGTCTTGGTAGAACAGATCCTTGTGCAAGAAGGTCTTGTACAGGACGTTCAGGCTATGTTCTTTAATACAGATGGAGAAGATTGGAAGTTGTTGTCCGATGTAGGAGAAGAAGACATGGCTGAAACGGATCTCCCAGTTGAGATGTACAAGGATGTAGAGAATCTCTTGGAGAACAAGAACTTGGGAAATACGTTTAAGATCAATCGTGAATGGGCATTGAATATGCTGAGAAGCGGTATGAATTAAGGACAAAGGACTGTAGATGCATGTTATGTACTTCTACTGTTGTATAAAGGGTACATATCCAGTGCACCACATAACAAACATAAAAAACATGAAACTATCTGTTTTAATGATAGAAGGTGTGAAACGGATTGACTATGACAAAATCATATGCAATCCGTTTTTTTACATTTATAGAAATGGGAAAACTTAGTTATTTATCATACAGTTTATGGAACGGAAGCTTAGCTGAATTAAAAATGGAATTTGACAAAAGTGTTTATCCGGTACCACACCCTGCGGCTTATTCAAAACTGGTGACATCGTATCTCTGTTTATTAACATGTTTATTGACAGCATTGCGGAGAAGTTCGAAATACTGATTGGATAACGAAAAGACATAATCCTCCTGGGATTATTGTTTTTAGACACTTTCTTTATTTGCGTTGTCAATGATATCAAAGATCAGATTGTTTATGACTGTCTATCACCTGCACGATTGTAGATTGGTCGATTTTATTAAAGGTTTGATCATGGAGGTGTGTTATTTCCTGTTCTACTTAGAATCGATTCAAAGAATTGGAGATATGAAGAATGGATATGATCAGGTAATAAAGTATCATGCATGCTCTAGAATAAAATATTTAAGAGCTATGATTCTGCATGTCTTGCATCACTTTTTTGCGATATATTAGTGCAATGTGTATCTATATATTTTCTTGTTTCGTGCTAGAAGAAAATTTATTGAAAGATTCATGTTTGTTTTCACAGATGTTGGTGTTTGATTTTCTTTATATTCTATGTCTGATGCTATGGACATCAGATGGCACTTAAACAAGCATTTATTCATGATCTGCAGGTTCTTATTTTAGATGAACCAATGAATGCATTGGATGAAGAAAGTGTTTCTTTAACGAAAAAATAATTTTAAAGAAGAGAGAGAAAGGGCATCTTATTATGACTTCTCATATAAATTAAGATATTAGCGATTTGGTTAATGTTAGTTATCTTGTGAAAGATGGAAAGATAAACATGAAATAAGATATGATTAGAAGAGAAGTAACTTCCAAATTATTTGCGCCAAGCAAAAAACAGTGATGTGTTAAATGATCCACATCACTGTTTAAACTTTTATAGGATACAGTAGTGCCTCTGATCTTGGACATAGGTTTCTGCACATACGTTTTGTAAACCTTGTTGTTTTACTATTATTTGAGTTGCTTAAAATATAGCTTCGCCAGCTGCATCAACATTGTAAGATCATCTAATTTGAAGATTGTAAAATCAAAAGCATAAAATATATTATTCACAAGTGAAAAGTAATGCTATTATTGTAGTAGAAAAGCGCTTACATGCTTACTTATGGGGGATATACCAATGGACAGTTCAGAACTATGTAAAGTCGAATGATGATAATGATGTAGGAGGTTTGATATGAAGAAAAACTTATTTTTAGTGACTGGTATGCTTTTAGTATCACTAGTGACTCCAATTAACGCGGCGGAGGCACGTTATTCTGGAAATGGCTATAGTAGTGGACAGTTTATTCATAATGGGAAAAAGTATGATTTCAGTCATAATTTTTATTCTGAAGGGAAAGGTCTTGGAGCGAAATTTTGCACAGAAGCAGACGTTACCCGTCAACATGAAGGTTTAACTGGAAGATTTGATACGAAGTCTTATGGAATCGATGAAGCGTATAGTAGAAAAATTGATGTTCGTATGAGTGGTGTTTCGTATTCTGATCCTGTCCACTCCAACTATGGTGACAGTGATGTTATCACTCCGCTGTATGGCTTATCCAAAGTAGTTATTTTATCAAATCCTGTATTTAAATCTGATGTAAGGATTAGCTTCTAATTTTAAGAAAGGAAGGATGCAGAGAGCATCTGCATCCTTTTGTGTATTTTATATGAAAAACTTGATAGTCTTGATTGCGATTAGTATGTTTTTTACTTTGACTGGTTGTTCTAACGGTTCAAAATCTTCTAAACAAAATCATGTAACAGCTAATATGACATGGGAAGAAGAGGGACGCCCATTCATGTCTGCAGTTTTCCATGACATTATTTCTACTGGTGAAGCTGACAAGTGTCTTATGGTAGATAAAGTTGTATATGTCGGTGATCTTTCAAAATCACCTAAGATGATACCTTTTTGTGCAAAGGCAGGTTGTAAACATGATAATTTTGACTGTTCAGCTTATGTAGGAGAGAATATTACTGAATTTTCTCCATATCATAACAAATGGTATTATTGGAATAACAAAGAAGATGGCAGTCATAGCAGTTTGATTGAACATGATCCGAAAACAAATGAAAGAAAGACACTATGGCAGACAGAATCCCATGAAGAAAATGGACGCATCTATAGATATAGTATCAATCCTAATATGATAAAAGATGGAAAGGTGTATTTCAGTGTTTCCGAAATGATCTTTGATGCACAGGGAGATACCGTTCAAACTGAGTATATCCATGCATTAGATATTCATTCTGGTGAAGATATCATCTTACTTGAGTTTATTCCATCTGAAACGCCTTATGTACTGGAAGCTGTATCTGAAAAAGCGATCTTTCTGGAAAATGAAATAGACATAGTAGATATCGGCGGGGGTTATGAAACCTATGTAGAATTATTAGAAATGAATCTAGAAACCAAAGAGATACGTACAGTCGTTTCGCCAGATAAGAAAATGCATTCGCACTTCCATCCATATGGTAAGACCTTTGAAGACGACCTAGTATATGTCACCGACAATGAGCTGCATGTCTTTGATACAAAAACAGGGAAGGATAGTCTTATAGAAACTATAGAAGAAGGCAGGATGTTAGATGCGATCATACTTGGCAATGTGATCTATTGGACCGTAGAAAAAGAGGATCATATTGGCTATGCATATAAGACAGATCTTATAAAAGGAAATACAGTTCCAATCGATCAACCATATAAAGATAATCATTTTATCTTCAGTTTATATGGAGCTGCAGGAAATGGTATATTTGGAGAATTAGATCGTGAAAAAACGAAGGTTTGGATGAATCGTGATGCTTTTGAGCAGGGCCTGTATGATCAAGCTGTGATACCAGAATATTGAGGAACAGTGATTATGAAATTGGAGATCTCACATTTACGAAAATCATTTGGAGATGTACAAGCTTTGGATAACGTTGAGCTGATATTGGAAGATGGTATCTGCGGATTACTAGGACCAAATGGAGCTGGGAAAAGTACGTTGATGAATATACTGACTGGAAATCTAAAAGCTGATGAAGGCAGTGTTCGTCTAGATGGCAGGACATTGGAAGAGTTGGGAGATGTGTATAAACACCAACTTGGGTATATGCCTCAAGCAGATACTTTGTATCCATTCTTTACCGGTATGCAGTTTATGGAATATATTGCAGTAATGAAAGAGATGGAACCAAGACGTGCAGGGCGTGAGATCAAAAAACTATTAAAGGCAGTTGATCTGTGGGATGTAAGACATAAGAAGATCAATGGATACTCTGGCGGCATGAAGAGAAGACTCATGCTGGCACAAGCATTGTTGAATGATCCCAAGATCTTGATCTTAGATGAACCTACAGCAGGCATGGATCCTCAGCAAAGAGCAGCAGTTCGCAACTTGATCGGGAAGATTGCTTTGTCACATATCGTTATCTTATCTACTCATGTTGTATCTGATATCGAATATATCGCAGAAGATATTGTGATGATGGAACATGGAAAGATACTGTATCAGAAACCTCCGTATGCCTTACGGAAAATGGTAAGAGGGAAAGTACATAGTATGTATGTGCCGTATGATAAGACCGATCTGGTCAGGAAATACGGTACGATCACAGCAATATCCCGTGAGGAGAAAGATGCTTTGGTAAGAGTGGTCGGAGATGTTCCTGTACCAGAGGGAGCGGTTGAAGAAGATCCAACATTGGATGATGTATGCCAATACCTCTTTCATGAGGAAAATGTATGAGGCAGGAGTGGAAGAAACTAGCAGCGACCTGGATAACAACACTTCTGGCCGCTGTTTTTATCATACTTAACAGTGTTCTATTCTATTACATATGTCATGAACTACGACCTGTCAAAGAACAATGGACAGAAAGTTACGATGTATTGCAGGAAGAGAAAGAACATCTGCAGCAGGAGATAGAAGAAGGCTGGACAGCGTTCGATGTAGATGTGGAAGCTATGCATGAAAAAGAAGAACGTGCAGATGCAGTAGATGCGTTGCTAGAACGGAAACAATATATAGATGGTTATCATGATTGGTTGACGGGATATATCCAAGAAATGCATATGAAACTAGATATGGATATGTTCACGGCAAAGCAAGAGAGGGAGATCCAACATGGCATCGGTCTTTATGAGAAATTGGAAGACCTGCCGGAAAAGGATGGCTTTTATGGAGTGGAAGAAAAGATATTGAAAAGTAAACTTCCGCTGCTATTTGCACTTGTTATGATGATCACTAGTTGTATGATCCTTTTTCAGCAGGATAAAAGAGATCGTATGGATGTTTTGATGCGTACACTGCCTGGCTGGCGTACAACTGCATGGCATAAGACGCAAGCTGTATTTCTAAGTGCGTGGCTCTTGTTTATTGTGTTGCTGATGTTAGAAGGAATGATCGGTAGTATGGTACTAGGCCCGGTGGATCTAACTGCACCGGTACAGTATGTATATGGATTTCATACATGCCCATATCCGCTTACGATCGGTATGTATTTCCTATTATGTTTTATGTGGGAATCTTTTGCGTTAGCAGGAGTATGTGCATGCTTATCCGCATGCATGCAGCATTTAGACCTATTTCGCTGCATTGTTATGGGTGGAATCGTTGGTATTCTATCCATATTTATGGCATCCTCAACAACATTATGGGTGGATACACTCAGTCCATTGACAATACTAGATGGACCGACTTTGTTTTCTCATGACTTTATGTTGTTTGTAGGACCAATCATGATCCCGCAAATCATACCTATGTTAACAGTGATAGGTATAGTGATGATCCTTAGCTGGTATGGTTTACATAAAAATAGGAAGATGGCAAAGACAAAAAAGAAGAGAAGAAGGAGACAGTTCCGTTTTCCAAAAACTTTGTCTGGTATAGAAGATGTCAAACTTGCATGGCATAGTGGCGGGCTTTGGATCATCATTGCATTGATTCTGTTGATTCCTTTGTATTGTCGGACATACCATGCTTTGCTTTCTCCCGCAGAGTATCTTTATCGGCAGTATAGTATGGTCTTGGAAGGAAGACCATCTGCTGACAAAGAAGCATATCTAGCAAAAGAAGAAGTTGCACTGCAGAAAGACCCAGAAGAACAGTTCAAGATGGAAGTGCTGCGGCGGGCAAAAGGGCAGTATGCCATGGTAGCAGAAGATGGACAGTATGTATATGAAACAGGATATACTGCGTATTTCTTAGGTGATGTGAAAGGGTATCGAAAGAATTGTTTACTGATTGGGGCATTGGCAGCGTTATGTATCTTTGCTTGGAATAGTGGTATGGAACAGGAAACAGGAACAGTGGTTCTTGCGGAGGCATATGGAGCTAAGCATAGGATCAAAAAGGTTAAATTTAGAAATGCACTGGTGACAGCTTGTCTGTTGGCAGTTTGTACTACCTTGCCGATGCTGCTAAGGGTACATGAGATTTATGGATTTGGTACTTTGACTGCTTCTGCAGCATCTATTTCCGCTTTTGAACTTATACCAAAGCATCTGCCTTTGTGGGGGCTTTTACTATTGCCGGCATTGTTTGCAGTACTTGTATATATTTTAATATGGAAGGTATGTGAAGAAGCTGCTGCAAAGACAAAAAAGACGATGTATACCATGGCAATAGCAGGGATTGTGCTTGTGATCTTGCTTATATGTATGTAAAAAAGACCATATGTAAGCATATGGTCCAAGAGAGGATCCTGTTTGTGCAGGATCTTCTTTATTTTGTTGTCTTGTCTTTCTTTTCGCCGACCCACTGGAGTTCGTATTCACCTGTGCATTCCAAGATGCCGCCGTCAGAGAGATCGATGCATTCATCTGTATCGTAGTAATCCTTAACACGACCGATGGAGTCGCGTACGTGAAGTCCTTTATCTTTAACAGCTTTGACTTTGTATACACCTGGCTTAAGGGAACGAGGAATCTCGTATACACCTGGTGTGATTGTCATTTCATTGTCGTTGCGGATATAGATCAAATGCTGGTGCTTGTTGTTTGCGGCAGCGTTTACTTTGCGGAAGAAACGTTCACGTAAGAAGAACATATCTGCTCTTTGGATCGTATATGTAAAGCAGAGCTTCTTTGTCTGTACAACGATCTTTGTTTTGTCATTCAGATCGTGACGGATAAAGCCGAGACGATGGCAGTTGATGAAACGATCGGACATGAAGTAGAGTGCTACTTCTGTTTCATATAACATGCCACGGATGGTCATACTATTCTTTTTACGATCAGGTGTTGCATCGCAAACGTTATTGATGTCTTTCCGCTGGATGTCGCTGACATGACGAATGGCTGGATAATCTGGAACATCGTTGCGGTCGACTGTGATCGTAGCAGGAACAGCATTGACGCAGTGTTCACCTTCATGGAGCCGGATCTCTGGAAGAGGAAAGAACTTCTCCAAAGCTAAACTTGCATCATGTGATTCAAGATAAGCATCCATGATCATATCTCTCAGGTTCTCCTGGGCAGTGACAAGCTGCTGGAAGATATCGAATTGGATGGGCAGACCGTAAGATTCAATTGTTGATCTGCATTTTTTGCAAATATGGTGTCCGTCAGGAATGCGTTTTGGTCTATTGAAGAAAAGACCGCCTTCACTGAGGCAGAAATCGCAAACATGTTTTGCCATTTGGGAACCTCCTTATATATAAATGGGGGCACAGTTCGTGCCATAGACTGTTTACTAACAGTAATAATGCATATCATACAATGGCTGCAAATGCAGTCATTCCATGTTAAATTATAGCATCATAGAGGAATAAGCTGAAATAGTGACTTGATATTTGTTAGCTAGATAACTGGGATTTAACAAGCATAACATATTACAGTTACATATATCTTATAGTATATATACGTGGTTTTAGATAGAAACCTGCATATCTTCCTATTGCGGATGGGGGAGCAGGCATTGAGGTTTGATCTTTGGCATTTCTATGCGAATATTTCTACTTTTTGTAAAAAAGTCTTGACGGATTTATGAAGTGTAGTAATATTTAAGGGCTTAGGAAAAAAAGAAGCTTTACATGATGTAAAGCTTATATTTAGACTAAGAGGCGGCACACTTGGTAATGTGTGCATAGATATATGAAAGGAGAATTCAGCAATGCCTACAATAAACCAGTTGATACGCAAAGGCCGTACCGATAAAGTTTACAAGTCAAAGTCACCTGCTCTGAATAGAGGCTACAACTCTTTGAAGAACAGACCTACAAAACTCAGCAGCCCTCAGAAGAGAGGTGTTTGCACTCGTGTCGGTACAATGACACCGAAGAAGCCGAACTCCGCTCTTCGTAAATATGCCCGTGTTCGTCTTTCCAACGGCATGGAAGTTACAGCTTATATCCCAGGTGTTGGTCATAACCTTCAGGAGCACTCCGTTGTTATGATCCGCGGTGGTCGTGTTAAGGACCTCCCGGGTGTTCGTTACCACATTATCAGAGGTACATTGGACTGTGCTGGTGTTAATGATAGAAACCAGAGCCGTTCCTTGTACGGTGCTAAGAAGCCGAAGAAGAAGTAAGAGAGGAGAAGATAGAACATGCCAAGAAAAGGTTATATTGCAAAGCGTGATGTACTGCCCGATCCAATCTATAATTCCAAGCTTGTAACAAAGCTGATCAATAGAATCATGATCGATGGTAAGCGTGGTACTGCACAGACAATTCTGTACGATGCATTCGCTGATATTGAAAAGAAGACAGGTGAGAATCCTATGGAAGTATTCGAGAAGGCTCTCGGTAACGTTATGCCGCAGCTCGAATTGAAGGTTCGCCGTGTCGGTGGTGCTAACTACCAGGTTCCGGTTGAAGTTAGTGCTGAAAGAAAGTTGACACTTGGTCTTCGTTGGATCGTAAACTATGCTCGTCTTAGAAACGAAAAGACAATGGAGCAGAGACTTGCTAACGAGATCATGGATGCTGCTAATGGTACAGGCGCATCTGTCAAGAAGAAGGAAGATACTCATAAGATGGCTGAAGCAAACAAGGCGTTTGCTCACTATCGTTGGTAATTAAACAGGAAAGGAGCACAAAATGCCCAGAGAGTTTCCATTAAACAAGATTCGTAATATTGGTATCATGGCTCATATCGATGCTGGTAAGACAACAACAACAGAGCGTATCCTTTATTACACAGGTGTAACTCATAAGATTGGTGAGACTCACGATGGTGCCTCCCAGATGGACTGGATGGCACAGGAACAGGAACGTGGTATCACAATCACATCTGCTGCCACAACATGTCATTGGCAGGACTGCCAGATTAACATCATCGATACACCAGGTCACGTAGACTTCACAGCTGAAGTTGAGCGTTCCCTCCGTGTATTGGACGGTGCTGTTACAGTTCTTGACTCCAAGGCAGGTGTTGAGCCGCAGACAGAGACAGTCTGGAGACAGGCTTCTGAATATAGAGTACCTCGTATCGTCTTCTCCAATAAGATGGACGCTACAGGTGCTGACTTCGATATGAGTGTAAACTCTATCGGTGATAGACTCGGCGCTAAGGCAGCTGCTATCCAGATGCCTATCGGTGTTGAAGCATCTTTTAGAGGTATCATCGACCTCGTAACAATGAAGCAGGAAATGTACATGAACGACCTTGGTACAGATATCCAGGTTACAGAAATCGATGAACAGTTCCGTGAGGAAGCTGAAGCTAAGCGTGCACTCTTGCTCGAAGCTATCGCTGACTACGATGATGAACTGATGATGAAGGTCTTGGAAGGTGAAGAACCTACAGTTGAAGAAATCAAGGCTGCTATCCGTAAGGGTGTTATGACTTCTGAATTCTTCCCAGTTCTTTGCGGTTCCGCTTATAAGAACAAGGGTGTTCAGCTTTTGTTGGATGCTGTTGTTGACTACTTGCCTTCTCCAGTAGATATCCCTGCTATTAAGGGTCATCTCGAAGATGGTACAGAAGACGAGCGTAAGGCTGACGACAACGAGCCGTTCAGCGCACTCGCATTTAAGATTGCTACAGACCCATTCGTTGGTCGTTTGACATACTTCCGTGTTTACTCTGGTCATGCTGAAGCAGGTTCTTATGTACTCAATGCTTCTAAGGAAAAGAGAGAAAGACTCGGCCGTATCGTTAGAATGCATGCTAACCACAGAGCTGATATCACTGAAGTATTTGCTGGTGATATCGCAGGTGCTGTAGGTCTTAAGAACACAGCCACAGGTGATACACTCTGTGACGTTGATCATCCGATCATCCTTGAATCCATGGTCTTCCCGGAACCTGTTATCCAGATGTCCGTAGAGCCAAAGACAAAGGCAGACTCCCAGAAGATGGACGATGCTCTTGCTAAGCTTGCTGAAGAAGATCCTACATTCAAGACATATACAGATGAAGAAACAGGCCAGACGATCATTGCAGGTGTCGGTGAATTGCAGCTCGACATCATCATGGACCGTATGAAGAGAGAATTTAAGGTTGAAGCAACAGCAGGTGCTCCTCAGGTAGCATACCGTGAGACGATCACTTCTGAGGCTGAAGTACAGGGTAAGTTCGTCAGACAGTCCGGTGGTCATGGTCAGTACGGTGACGTATGGATCAGATTCTCCCCGAACCCAGGTAAGGGCTTCGAGTTCGCTGATGAGACAGTCGGTGGTTCCGTACCTAAGGAATTCATCAAGCCTACACAGCAGGGTCTTGAAGAAGCACTCCCGAATGGTCTTGTTGCAGGTTATCCAATCGTTGATATCAAGGCAGTTCTGTTCGACGGTTCCTACCATGATGTCGACTCTTCCGAGCAGGCATATAAGATCGCTGCATCCCTCGCATTGAAGGAAGCTGCTAAGAAGTGCAACCCTACGATTCTTGAGCCGATCATGTCCGTTGATATCACAGCTCCAGCTGAATACCTCGGCTCCATTATGGGTGACGTCACAAAGAGACGTGGTCAGATCCGTGAACAGGAAGAGACAGGTAATGCAATTAAGGTTAAGGCATACATCCCGCTCGCTCAGATGTTCGGTTATGTAACAGATCTGCGTTCCTTTACACAGGGTCGTGGTATCTACAGCATGCAGATGGATCACTATGAGGAAGTACCGAAGTCCATTGCGAAGGAAATCATCGCAAAGAACACAACTTCCGCAGATAAATAAGAAAAACAAGTAAATATTGATTTTAGCACCTGTATAAATTAGAATACATACAGGCTGACTAATATAAAAACCAGGAGGAAAAAAGTTATGGCAAAGCAACATTTCGACCGTACGCTGGAACATGTAAACATTGGTACTATCGGTCACGTTGACCATGGTAAGACAACTCTTACAGCTGCGATCACAAAGTATCTTTCCACGCACCCTGAAGTAGGTTCTGCTTGCTTCGAAGCATATGATGCAATCGATGGTGCTCCGGAAGAGAGAGAACGTGGTATCACTATCAACACAGCACACGTTGAATATCAGACAAAGACAAGACATTATGCTCACGTAGACTGCCCAGGTCACGCAGACTATGTTAAGAACATGATCACAGGTGCTGCTCAGATGGACGGCGCTATCCTCGTAGTAGCTGCTACAGATGGTCCGATGCCACAGACACGTGAGCACATCTTGCTCGCTCGTCAGGTAGGTGTACCGAAGATCGTTGTATTCTTGAACAAGTGCGACATGATCGACGATCCTGAATTGATCGATCTCGTAGAGATGGAAGTTCGTGAACTTCTCTCTGAATATGGCTTCGACGGTGATGAAGCTCCAGTTATCCGTGGTTCCGCTCTCAAGGCTCTCGAAGGCGATGAGAAGTGGGGCGAAGCAATCCACGAATTGATGGACGCTGTTGACAGCTACATCCCTGCTCCTGAGCATGAATTCGACAAGCCGTTCATGATGGCTGTCGAGGATGTATTCACAATCACAGGTCGTGGTACAGTAGCTACAGGCCGTGTTGAACGTGGTAAGCTCAACCTCAACGATGAAGTTGAAATCGTCGGTATCAAGGAAACACAGAAGACTGTTGTTACAGGTATCGAAATGTTCAGAAAGACTCTGGACTATGCACAGGCTGGTGACAACATCGGTGCTTTGCTCCGTGGTATTAACCGTGAACAGATCGAGCGTGGTCAGGTTCTCGCTAAGCCGGGTTCCGTTACACCTCACACAAAGTTCAAGGCTCAGGTTTACGTTTTGACAAAGGAAGAAGGCGGACGTCATACACCGTTCGTTTCCAACTACCGTCCGCAGTTCTACTTCAGAACAACAGACGTTACAGGTGTTATCACACTTCCTGAAGGTGTAGAAATGTGCATGCCTGGCGATAACGTTGAGATGTCCGTTGAACTTCTCGCTCCGATCGCTATCGAAAAGGGTACAAAGTTCTCTATTCGTGAAGGCGGTAGAACAGTAGGTTCCGGTTCCATCATCGAAATCGACGGCTAATTTATCCGAATCAATTAATCGAACGCGCAAGAGATGTCTTAACAGGCATCTCTTTTTTTCGGTATAATGAGGCATATGATTAAAGCTATATTATTTGATTATGACGGCACTTTGAGTGACCGCTATGCTGCTGCCTATGATATGTATCGATGGGTCGTACACAGGATCTTTCCTGCTTTAGCAGAAGATTCTTATGAATTTGAGGCAATTGTGCAGCGTTGTTTGCAATGGGATGAGTTTGGATGTATCGACCGTGTGCACCCATTCCAAATGATCAAAGAGAAGTATGCACCAGATTTAGATGTTTCTTATTGGGAGAAGGAATGGTTTGCAAACTTCTATCGGTTCCAGCGTTTACAGCCCCATTGCACAGAAGTTTTAGAAGCACTTGGCAAGCGATATCGATTAGGGATCATCACAAATGGCCCGCAAAAGAATCAGCTTGGTAAGATCAGGCAATTGCAATTAGAACCTTATTTTGAGACGGTGATCGTATCCGGTGCTTTTGGAAAAGATAAACCAGATGTTTCGATCTATCAGAAAGCGGCTGATAATCTAGGACTTGCTTGTGAAGAGTGTGCCTTTATCGGTGATACCTTTTCAACTGATATTATTGGTGCCATGAAGTCAGGGATGCTGCCGATCTGGTTTATTGGTGATCGAAGAGGGGTTTCACGTTACGATGTCCAAACTGTGGCAAACTATAAAGAAATTGCAGATTTTTTCCTAAAATAGCATAAAAACAGTAGAAAGAGAGCAGGTTTAACCGTTCTCTTTTTTTCAAAAATGTGATAAATAAGGGATTGTAATCGTTTACAGCAAAATCATACTAGCAAAGGGCAAAAAGGTGGGAAATTTAAGGTCGAACTGTCATTTTCTACACAGAAACTTTGTAAAAACGAATTGCAAATCTTCGTTAGAAAAATTTAAATAACTTTAGAAAAAGGCTTGCATATGCCTTTTTTGAGTGTTAATATATGCAAGCACTCGCGTAGAGGCGGGAGATTGCCGGCACACCAATGTTCGTTGTCATTGGTAGTGATAACCGGGGAACTTCCGAGGAGCGATCCTGCAAGAGAGCAGGAATGAATACAAGGAGGAAAAATTCATGGCAAAAAATTCTGTAAGAATTCGTTTGAAGGCTTACGAGAACAGAAGTCTTGATGCTGCTGCCGAGAAGATCGTTACAACAGCAAATGGACACGGCGCTAAGAAGATCGTCGGCCCTGTTCCGCTGCCTACTGAACGTGAGGTCGTTACGATCTTGCGTGCTGTCCACAAGTACAAGGATTCCCGTGAACAGTTCGAGATCCGCACACACAAGAGATTGATCGAAATCATCGGTCCGAGTGCGGAAACAATCGATGCACTCAGCAGATTGGATCTGCCGTCCGGCGTCGATATCGAGATTAAACTTTAAAGAAAGGAACCAGGTAAAGAAAGATGAAAGGTATCTTAGGAAGAAAGCTGGGTATGACTCAGGTCTTCACCATCGATGGAACACTGATTCCTGTAACAGTTATCGATGTGAAGCCGAATGTTGTACTTCAGAAGAAGACAAAAGAAACTGACGGTTATGAAGCAATTCAGCTGGGTTATGAAGATGTAAAGGAGCACCGTGCTACTAAGGCAGCTATTGGTCATGCAAAGAAGGCTAATACAGCTCCTAAGAAGTACATCAAGGAAATCAAGGCTGATGAGATGATGAACCTTGAAGTTGGTGATGTTGTTAAGGCAGACTTGTTCAAGGCTGGCGACATCGTTGACATCCAGGGTACATCTAAGGGTCATGGTTACTCCGGTACTATCGTTCGTAATAACGCATCCAGAGGTCCTATGTCTCATGGTTCTGGCCATCACAGACATATCGGTTCCCTCGCTACAAATGGTCGTAACAACGGCGTTGTAAACAAGGGTACAGTTATGCCGGGTCAGTATGGTGTTTACACAACAACTATGCAGAACCTCACAGTCATCAAGGTTGATGCTGAAGAAGGCTACATGCTCGTTAAGGGCAACGTACCAGGACCAAAGAAGGGTCTTGTTATGATTCACACAACAGTAAAGCCTAAGAAGGAAGTTACTGTTGAAGAATTGATCTCTTATGCAGGCACATCTGTTGAAGAGGAACTTGAAAAGGTTTCCGACACAATCAACGCTGAACTCGCTGCAGAAGAGAAGGAAAAGGAAGCTCTCGAGGCTTCCAAGAAGGCAGCTGCAAGTGCAGCTCGCAAGGGTAAGTAAGGAGGATCTAGAATGGCACAGATTGATGTTTACAATCAGGCAGGTGAAGTCGTTAAGCAGACTGAACTGAATGATGCTGTATTCGGAATCGAACCGAATCAGCAGTCCATCTATGACGCAGTCCTGGTATACCTCGCTGGTCTCAGACAGGGCACACATTCCACTCTGACAAGATCCTTCGTAAGTGGATCTGGCAAGAAGCCATTCCGTCAGAAGGGCACAGGTCGTGCTCGTCAGGGTTCTACACGTGGTACACAGTGGAGACACGGTGGTATTGCTTTCGGACCGCATCCAAGAAAGTACGGCATGAAGATGAACCGCAAGGTTAGAAGATTGGCTTTCCGTTCTGCATTGAGCGAAAAGGTTATCAACAGCGACCTGAGAGTCATCGAAAATCTCACATTCGATGAGATCAAGACAAAGAAGGCAGTTGCACTGCTCAATGCGTTCGGCTTTGACCGTAAGACATTGTTTGTCGCTGATGCAGACGAAGACTTCGACAATGCATTCGTTTCTATGAGAAACATCCCTAATGCAGCAATCGTTACTGTCTCCCAGCTCAATGTTTACGACATCGCAAACGCTGATAAGATCGTGTTTACGGAAGCTGCTGCTGCTAAGGCAGGGGAGGTATTCGCAGAATGAGCGCACGTGATATTATCGTAAGACCTATCGTTACAGAAAAGACAAACAAGATGGGTGAAGAAAACTGGGTTACATTCGAAGTCAGCAAGAACTCTAACAAGAGCTCCATTGCACAGGCTATCAAGGAAATCTACGATGTAAAGCCAGTTGCTGTTAACACAGTTAACACAAAGTCTAAGACAAAGAGAGTCGGCCGTTATGTAGGTAAGACAAAGTCCATCAAGAAGGCTTATGTCAAGTTCCCTGAAGGTCAGATGATCGACATCTTCAACACAGGAGAGTAATCACCTAAATATCGGAGGAATACGCTATCTCCGGAAAACTGCGAAAGGAAAGAAAGAAAATGGCAATTGTAAAGTACAAGCCGACCAGCAACGGACGCAGAAATATGAGCTCCTTGGACAACAAGGGTAGAATCACAAAGTCTACTCCTGAAAAGTCCTTGCTCGCACCGTTGAACAAGAAGGGCGGCAGAAACAACAATGGACGCATCACTACTCGTCATCAGGGTGGTGGCGTCAAGCAGAAGTACAGAATTATTGACTTCAAGAGAAATAAGGACAATGTTCCTGGTAAGGTTGCAGGTATCGAATACGATCCGAACCGTACAGCAAACATCGCTCTGATTCACTACCTCGATGGTGAAAAGAGATATATCATTGCTCCGGCTGAACTTCATACAGGCGATATGATCGTTTCTGGTGAAGCAGTAGATATCAAGCCGGGTAATGCAATGGAACTGAGAAACATCCCTGAAGGTACATTCGTTCACAACGTTGAACTTGTTCCTGGCAAGGGCGGCCAGATGGCAAGAGCTGCTGGTTCTTATGTTCAGATTCTCGGTTTCGAAGGTAAGTACGCTACTTTGAGACTCGCTTCCGGCGAAGTTCGCAAGGTCCTCGCTAACTGCCGTGCTACTATTGGTACAGTTGGTAATGCTGACTGGAACCTCGTAAACCTCGGTAAGGCAGGTAGAAATAGATGGAGAGGCGTAAGACCTACAGTTCGCGGTTCTGCAATGAACCCTTGTGATCACGCACATGGTGGTGGTGAAGGCCGTGCTCCGGTAGGCCGTAAGGCACCTATGACACCATGGGGCAAGAAGGCTATGGGTGTTAAGACACGCGATCCTAAGAAGAAGAGCAATAACCTGATCGTCAGAAGACGTAACGGGAAATAAGCTGAAAGGAGAATGAAGTAATGTCAAGAAGCATTAAGAAGGGTCCTTTCTGCGATGCATACCTTCTCAAAAAGGTTGAAGAGCAGAACAAGGCAAACAAGAATGAAGTTATTAAGACTTGGTCCCGCCGTTCAACGATTTTCCCAAGTTTCGTAGAGCACACATTCGCTGTTCATAACGGCAAGGAACATGTTCCGGTTTATGTAACAGAAGATATGGTAGGTCATAAGCTCGGCGAGTTCGTTCCGACAAGAAAGTTCGGCGGACACGGTGACGATAAGGCATCTTAATCTAAGGGAGGAGACAGAACAATGGATGTAAGATCAACAGCTAAGACAGTTCGTGTCACTCCACGCAAGGCAAGACTTGTTCTTGATCTTGTAAGAGGCAAGAGCGTCGAAGAAGCTCTGGCAATTCTGGAGTTCACACCGAACCAGGCTGCCAAGGCAGTTTATAAAGTAGTTAAGAGTGCAGCTGCAAACGCTGTACACAACAATCAGCTGAATGCTGATGCTCTCTATGTAAAGGCTTGCTACGCTGACGAAGGTATCGTTATGAAGCGTTTCATGCCGAGAGCAAAGGGCAACGCAGCACAGATTCTGAAGAGAACAAGCCACATCACAGTTGTGGTTTCTGATGAGAGATAAGGGAGGAAGGTCAAGAATATGGGACAGAAAGTAAGCCCGATTGGTATGCGTGTTGGCGTCATCCGCGACTGGGATTCCAGATGGTACGCTAACAAAGCAGATTTCGGTGATCTTCTGAACGAAGATGCTAAGATCCGTGAGTATCTTGAGAAGAACCTCAAGGATGCTTACATTTCCCGCATTGAAATTGAACGTGCAGGAAAGAAGAACGTTAAGGTCGTTATCCGTTGTGCTCGTCCGGGTGCAATTGTTGGTAAGACTGAAGACGGCAAGGCTGAGAAGATGGAAGCAACAAAGAAGGCTTTGGCAAAGATCACAAAGGGTAAGGCCGTTAAGATCAATGTTGTAGCAGTTGCTAATCCGGATCTCGATGCTAGACTCGTAGCTCGTAAGATCTGCGAAGCATTGGAAAACCGTCAGTCCTTCCGTATGACACAGAAGAAGGCAATCCAGCAGACAATGCGTTCTGGTGCTAAGGGTATCAAGACTCTTGCTAAGGGCCGTTTGGGTGGTGCTGAAATCGCTCGTCAGGAAGGTTATTCCAAGGGTATCGTTCCGCTTCACACATTGCGTTCTGATATCGACTATGCTTTGGAAGAAGCACAGACAACATACGGCAAGTTGGGCGTAAAGGTTTGGATCTGCCGTGGTGAAGTTCTTCCGGGTGAAATGGTTAAGGAACCTGAAGCACCTGCAGGACGTAATCCTAGAGATCGCAAGGGCGGCAGAAGAAACAACAATCGTCGTTTCAACAACCGTCGTCCTGCCGCTAACACAGAGGCTGCTAAGCCTGCACAGGCAGCAGCTGAAGGAGGTAACGACTAATGTTAATGCCAAAGAGAGTCAAGTATAGAAGACCTCATCGTCTTTCTTATGAAGGCCACGCTAAGGGCGGCACAAAGCTTGCTTTTGGTTCTTACGGTCTCGTAGCTGACGAAGGTGCTTATATCAGCAGCAACCAGATCGAAGCTGCACGTATTGCCATGACTCGTTATATGAACCGTGGCGGTAAGGTTTGGATCAAGATCTTCCCGCAGCTCGCTAAGACAAAGAAGCCACTCGAAGTACGTATGGGTTCTGGTAAGGGTTCCCCAGATCATTGGGTAGCTGTTGTTCAGAAGGGCAGAATCCTCTTCGAAATCGATGGTGTTGATGAAGCAGTTGCACGTGAAGCATTGAGACTCGCAGCTAACAAGCTGTGCGTTAAGACACGTTTTGTTAAGAAAGAACAGGAGGCTCGCTAATCATGAATGTGAAAGAAGTCAGAGATTTGAGCAATGAAGAGCTCGTCAAAGAAATCGCATCCCTGAAAGAAGAACTCTACAACCTGCGTTTTGCACAGGCTACAGGCAATCTTGAGAATCCTGCTCGTATCAAGGACATTCGCAAGACAATCGCTCGCATTAAGACAGTTATGACAGAACGCGCTAATGCGGAGAACAAGTAAGGAGGGCACTGACATGGAAGAAAGAAACGCACGTAAGGTCCTGCGCGGTACAGTAGTCTCCGACAAGATGGACAAGACAATTGTTGTTGAAATCAACATTGCTAAGCGTCACCCTAAGTATGGTAGACATGTAATGTTCACAACAAAGTTTAAGGCACACGACGAAAACAACGAAGCTCATGTTGGTGACGTTGTAGAAGTAATGGAGACTCGTCCGCTTTCTAAGGACAAGCACTTCAGACTTGTAAAAGTCGTTGAAAAGGCAGTAATCATCTAAGGCACTAGGAGGAAGAAGCAATGATTCAGAATGAAAGTAGATTGCGCGTTGCGGATAACACCGGTGCAAAGGAACTTCTGGTAATCAGATGTTTGGGTGGATCCAGACGCAAGACTGCTACAATCGGCGACATCGTTGTTTGTGCAGTCAAGCATGCAGCTCCAAATGGAACTGTTAAAGAAGGTCAGGTCGTAAAGGCAGTCATCGTCCGTACGGTCTATGGTGTACGTCGTGAGAACGGTAGTTACATCAAGTTCGATGATAACGCAGCAGTTATCATCAAGGATGACAACAATCCGGTAGGTACACGTATCTTTGGACCAGTTGCACGTGAAATTCGTGATAACGGCTTCATGAAGATCGTTTCCTTGGCGCCGGAAGTATTGTAAGGAGGAGCCGAGATGAAGATCAAGACAGGTGATGAAGTCAAGGTAATCAGCGGTCACTACAAGGGAACAGTCTCCACAGTTACAGCTGTTTTCCCTAAGGAGAACAAGATCATTGTTGAAGGCGTCAACATGATCAAGAAGTCTCTCAAGCCGACTCAGGCAAATCCTGAAGGTGGTATCGTTGAGAAGGAAGCTAAGATCGATGCTTCCAATGTCATGCTCTATGACAAAAAAGCTAAGAGTGCTAGCCGTGTCGGATACGTCTTTGACGAAAACGGCAACAAGAAGAGAATCTTCAAGAAGTCCGGCAATGAGGTTAAGGAGGGCAAGAAATAATGAACCGTCTCGAACAGAAGTACATTGAAACAGTAAAGCCTAGCCTCATGAAGGAGTTTGGTTACAAGTCCGTAATGCAGGCTCCGAAGCTGGAAAAGGTTGTCATCAACATGGGTGTTGGTGATGCAATCGTTAATCCGAAACTCCTCGAAGAGGCAGTTGAAGAAATGACATTGATCGCAGGTCAGAAGCCTGTAATCACAAAGGCTAAGAAGTCCATTGCGAACTTCAAGCTCCGTGAAGGAATGAGCATTGGCTGCAAGGTAACACTTCGTGGCGAAAGAATGTATGAATTCCTCGACAAGCTGTTCAATATTTCTTTGCCACGTGTAAGAGACTTCCGTGGTGTTAGTGCTACAGCATTCGATGGTCGTGGTAACTACACACTCGGTGTTAAGGAACAGTTGATCTTCCCTGAAATCAACTTTGATAAGGTTGCTAAGGTTAGAGGTCTTGATGTTGTCATCGTAACAACTGCTAATACAAATAAAGAAGCATTCGCATTGCTGAAGGGTCTCGGCATGCCGTTTGCTAAGTAAGGAGGAGAACTTGAATGGCTAAGACATCACAGAAAATCAGACAGGCACGTCCTGCGAAGTTCTCCACACGTGAGTACACACGCTGCGAGATTTGCGGACGTCCGCATTCCGTATTGAGAAAGTACAAGATTTGCCGTATCTGCTTCAGAGAGCTCGCTTATAAGGGTGAGATTCCTGGAGTTAAGAAGGCAAGCTGGTAAGAGGAGGTAACCCGAGATGAATATGACAGATCCTATTGCTGACATGCTTACAAGAATCCGTAATGGTGTTCAGGCACGCATGGAAACAGTTGATGTCGCTCCGTACTCCAAGGTTAAGGTTGAAATCGCTAAGATCTTGAAGTCTGAGGGTTACATCGAAAACTATGCTACAGAGGGCGAAGGTATTGAAAAGAAGATCGTCGTTACTCTGAAGTACGCTAATGGCCAGGGTGTCATCAGCGGCATTAAGAGAATTTCTAAGCCAGGTCTTCGCGTTTATGCAAAGGGTAACGAAGTACCGAAGGTACTCAATGGCTTGGGTATTGCGATCATTTCCACGTCTAAGGGCATGATCACAGACAAGGAAGCTCGTAAGAACCACATCGGCGGCGAAGTTGTCGCTTATGTTTGGTAATTCATTACTAAAGAAAGGAAATATATCAAATGTCACGTATCGGTAATAAGGCGATTACCATTCCTGCTGGCGTTGAAGTAAACGTTGCTGCAGGCAATGAGGTGACTGTAAAGGGTCCTAAGGGAAGCTTGACTAAGAAGTTCTCTGACTTGATGCAGATCGAGATCAACGATGGTATCCTCACAGTAAAGCGCCCAAATGAAGAAAAGCATACAAAGCAGCTCCACGGTACAACACGTGCTTTGATCGCTACAATGATCGAAGGCTGCGCAAATGGTTACACAAAGGTTATGAAGGTAGTCGGTATCGGTTACCGTGTAGCTCTTGCAGGTAACAAGCTTACATTGAATGTAGGCTTCTCTCACCCGGTTGAGTTCACAGTTCCGGAAGGCATCACAGTTACATGCCCGGATGCGAATACAATCAACGTTTCCGGCATCGACAAGCAGGTTGTAGGCCAGTTTGCCGCTGTTGTTAGAGCAACTAGAAAGCCAGAACCTTATGGTGGTAAGGGTATTCGTTATGTTGACGAATTCGTACGTCGTAAGGAAGGTAAGACAGCTTCTGCTAAGAAGTAATGGGAAGGAGAGAGAAAAATGCTGAAAAAGACAAATAAGAATGCAGAGCGTATTCGTCGTCATAAGCGTGTACGCAGAGTAGTCAGCGGAACTCCCGACTGCCCTAGACTTAACGTATTCCGCTCTAATGCCAATATCTTTGCACAGGTAATTGATGATACAAACCGCACAACATTGTGCGCTGTAAGTTCCCTCGATCTCAAGCTTGAGAACGGCGGTAACATCGAAGCAGCTAAGAAGGTCGGTGCTGCTATTGCTGAAAAGTGCAAGGAAAAGAACATCGAGGCTGTCCGTTTCGACCGCGGCGGCTACGTATATCACGGAAGAGTTCAGGCTCTCGCAGATGCTGCAAGAGAAGCTGGACTGAAATTCTAAGGAAGGAGAACAACAATGCCAACTGAAAATGTAACAGAGCAGCGCACAAATGCTGGTCGTCCTGAGAAGGGCAACCGTGGTGGTGCACGCAAGCCGTTCAGAAGACGTGAACCGAAAGAATTCGAAGATGTAGTTGTCTCCATCAACCGTGTTTCTAAGACAACAAAGGGTGGTCGTACAATGCGTTTCGCAGCTCTTGTTGTTGTAGGTGACAAGAAGGGCAGAATCGGCTTCGGTATGGGTAAAGCAGCTGAAGTTCCGGATGCAATCAAGAAGGCTAACGAAGCAGCTGTAAAGAATGTATTCAGAGTCAACCTGGTTGATGACAACAGAACAGTACCGCACGCAATTAAGGGTAAGCATGGTGCTTCCACTGTTTATCTGCAGCCTGCAGCTCCTGGTACTGGAGTTATCGCTGGTGGTGCAGTTAGATCCATTTTGGAACTTGCTGGTATCTCCGACGTTCTCTCCAAGGTTATCGGTAGCCGTACATCTGTAAACGTAGTATATGCAACTCTGAACGCTCTCAAGGGAATGCGTACAGTTGAAGAGGTTGCTAAGATCCGCGACAAGAAGGTTGCGGAAATGAGATAAGGAGGCAGACCTAAATGAAACTCAACGAAATGAAGGCTAATGAAGGCGCTCGCTTTGTCTCCAAGAGAGTAGGCAGAGGCCAGGGTTCCGGCATGGGTAAGACTTCTTCCAGAGGTCAGAAGGGCCAGAACTCCAGAAGCGGTGGCGGCGTAGCTATCGGTTTTGAAGGTGGTCAGACACCATTCTTCAAGAGAATGCCTAAGAGAGGCTTCACAAACTATACTCGTAAGGAGTATGCAATTGTTAATGTTGAAGAGTTGAACAGATTCGAAGACGGTGTAACAGTTGACTATGAAGCTCTTAAGGCAGCTGGTCTTGTTAAGAAGCACCTGGATGGTGTTAAGGTTCTTGGCAACGGCAAGCTTGAAAAGAAGTTGATCGTCAAGGCTGAGAAGTTCTCCGGAACAGCTCAGAAAGCAATTGAAGAAGCAGGCGGAACAGTCGAGGTACTCTAATATGCTTCAGACGTTTGTCAGCTTGTTCAAGAACAAAGAGATTCGCGGAAAGATTTTCTTCACTCTCGCAATGTTGCTGATCTACCGTATTGGTTCTGGTATTCCGGTTCCAGGTGTAGACGCAGTTGCACTCTCAGAACAGATTTCTGACAACTCAATCCTGAGCATGATGAACATGCTTGGTGGTGGTGCTTTGGAGCAATTGTCCATCTTCGCGATGGGCGTTACTCCTTACATCACTGCGAGCATTATTGTTCAGCTGCTGAGTATGGATGTAATTCCTACTCTCTCTGAGTGGGCTAAGTCTGGTCAGACAGGAAGACAGAAGATTGAAAAGACAACACGTTACCTCAGTATTGTGTTGACATTCGTCCAGGCGTTTTCCTTGGTATACGGCTTTGACAAGCAATACGGAATTCTTAGTAGTTCTGCTTTGTCTAGCTATCTGTACACAGCAACCGTCTTGTGCGCAGGAACAGCGTTCCTCGTGTGGATCGGCGATCGCATTAGTATGAAGGGTATCGGAAACGGTATCTCAATTATCATCTTCGGTGGTATTGTATCCAACATGCCTTCTCAGGTTACACAGGTATACAGTATTCTCACAGGTGGTTCAACAAACGGAGAGATCTTCAATGGTATTCTCCAATTTGCTCTGTACTTGCTGATGGTTCTCGTTATTGTTGTCTTTGTAGTAATTATGGAGACTGCACAGCGTAAGATCCCTGTACAGTACACAAAGAGCGTAAGTACACGCGGTGGTAAGAATGATGTTACATTCCTTCCGCTCAAGATAAATAGTGCTTCAGTCATTCCGGTTATCTTTGCATCATCCATTATGACAGCACCACAGATCATCATCAGCTTCTTCAATACAGATTTGTATACAAAGCTGAGCACATTCCTCAGTTTGAATAAGCCAATCGGTCTTTGTATTTATGCGGTACTCACGATTCTCTTCACATTCTTCTATACTGATTTGCAAGTAGATCCAGAAAAGATGGCAGATAACCTCAAGAAGTCTGATGCATATATCCCGGGTATTCGTCCGGGTGCGGATACTAAGAAGTACTTGCATAAAGTTTTGAACCGTATCACTGTTTTGGGTGCTCTGGGACTTACATTTGTCGCAGTTCTCCCGTATCTGCTTCCGATGTTCACAAGCATTCCAACATCTGCAGCAATTGGCGGCACAGGTATTATTATCGTAGTCGGTGTTGCTAAAGAAACAATTGGACAGCTTAAGGGACAGCTTACACAGAAACAGTATCATGGTTTCTTAAATAACTAGGAGGATTAAATATGAACATCCTGATTATGGGACCCGCCGGAGCAGGTAAGGGTACAATGTCCGACCTGATCCTCAGCGAATATGATATCCCTCACATTTCCACAGGCGATATGCTTCGTGACAATGTGAAAAACAACACAGAACTTGGCAAAGAAGCTAAATCTTACATGGATGCTGGTAAGCTCGTTCCGGATGAAGTTATCAATGCCATGGTAGAAGACAGGCTCAAAAAACCTGACTGCCAGAAGGGCTATTTGCTCGATGGTTACCCAAGAACATTGGTTCAGGCCAAGAAATTTGCAGAAATTGCAGAAAAAATTGGAAAACCAGTTGAATCTGTGGTGGCACTTGATGTAGACTTTGAGCTGCTCAAGGAGCGCATCACGGGACGCCGTGTCTGCTCTAAGTGTGGAGCAATCTATCACATTCATACTCATCCAAGCAAAACAGAAGGTGTTTGCGACGCATGCGGAGGCGAACTCAAGCAGCGTGCAGACGATACTGTAGAAAAGCTGCAGCAGCGCATGGCCGAGTATGAAGAAAGCACAAAGCCGGTCATTGATTTCTATGATCAGAATGGTGTAGTAACTCACATCGATGCATCCAGAAAACCGGAAGATGTGTTTGCAAGCATCAAAGAGGCTTTAGGAAAGCTTAGTTAATTTTGGTCGGGAGCGGGTCTCTTCGATCCGCTCTTGATCTTTGTTAATTAAAAGGAGAGTAAATGTCAAAACAGGACGTAATTGAAATCGAAGGTGTCATTGTCGATACACTTCCTAATGCCAACTTCAAAGTGAAACTTCAGAATGGACATGAGATCCGTGCTCACGTTGCTGGTAAAATCCGTATGAACTACATTCGCATTTTACCGGGAGACAGGGTCACTGTCGAAATTTCACCTTATGATTTAACACGTGGGCGCATCACATACAGACATAAATAAGTCTGGAATACATTTGTCCAGGAGGTTACAGAAATGAAAGTAAGACCTAGCGTAAAACCAATTTGCGACAAGTGCAGAGTCATTAAGCGCAAGGGCGTTGTAATGGTCATCTGCGAGAACCCTAAGCATAAGCAGAGACAGGGTTAATTTGGAGGAAGAAAGAATATGGCACGTTTTGCTGGTGTAGATATTCCGAACAACAAACAGGTCGGAATCTCTCTTACCTATATTTACGGCATCGGCCGTCCGACAGCTAAGAAGATTCTTGCTGCCGCAGGTATCGACGAGACGATCCGTGTAAAGGATCTGACTGAAGCTCAGGAAACAGCTATCCGTCAGCAGATCGACGCAATCAAGACAGAGGGTGATCTTCGTCGTGAAGTAGCTCTCAACATTAAGAGACTGATGGAAATTGGCTCTTATAGAGGTTTGCGTCATAGAAGAAGTTTGCCTACACGCGGACAGAGAACACGTACAAATGCCCGCACACGTAAGGGACCGCGTCGTACTGTCGCTAACAAGAAGAAGTAATAGGAGGACATTAGAATGCCAACAAAGAAGAACAATGCAGCTAAGACTCGTAAGAGAAAAGCTCGCAGAAATGTGGCGAAGGGTGTCGCTCACATTCATTCAACATTTAACAATACAATCGTTACAATCGCTGATGAAGCAGGTAACGTTATTTCCTGGAGCTCCGCTGGTGCTCTGGGCTACAAGGGTTCCCGTAAGTCTACACCTTACGTAGCTCAGCTCTGTGCTGAAGCAGCTGGTAAGTCCGCTGTACAGCAGGGTATGAAGTCCGTTGAGGTTAATGTAAAGGGCCCGGGTCCGGGACGTGAGGCTGCAGTTAGATCTCTGCAGACAGCCGGCCTTGAAATCACTGTTATCAATGATGTAACGCCGATCCCTCATAACGGTTGCCGTCCGCCTAAGAGACCGCGCGGCTAATCATAAAGAAGAGGAGGATGTTGCATGCAAAAGTTTGAACGCGCCGATTTTGAAGTACAGGAATTCAATGAATCTGAAAATTACGGAAAGTTTGTTCTCTCCCCACTTGAAAGGGGCTTTGGTACTACTATCGGAAACGCACTTCGCAGAGTTCTGCTGTCCTCCCTGCCGGGAGCTGCGGTATTCTCAATCAAGGTAGATGGTGTTTACCATGAGTTCACCACTATTCCTGGTGTAAGAGAAGATGTCTCCATGATCATCTTGAAGTTGAAGCAGTTGATCATGAAGATCGAAAATGATGAAGTATATAAATTGCAGATCTCTGCAAAGGGACCTTGCGTTGTAACAGCCGGTGACATTATCTGCCCGGCTGAGGTTGAAATCCTGAATAAAGACCTCGAGATTGCACATCTCGAAGTAGGCACAAGCCTGGAGATGGAACTGACTGCTAAGAATGGCAGAGGTTACGTCAGCGCAGATATCAATAAGCAGCAGAATGTTGGTTCTTCTCAGGGAATCGGCACTGTCTACACTGACTCTATCTATACACCTGTTACAAAGGTCGCTTATACAGTTGACCCAGCACGTGTTGGTCAGGACGTTAAGTATGACGCTTTGACAATGGAGATCACTACAGATGGTTCTATCGCCCCTCAGAAGGCACTTGCTATGGCAGCTAAGATCTTGATTGATCACCTCGACTTGATCGCTGGTATCAATGACGAAGTTCTGAATATGGATGAAGTTATCAAGGAAGGCGGCCAGGAAGTATCAAATAAGGGACAGCAGATGATGATCGAAGACCTCGACCTCTCCGTACGTTCCTACAACTGCTTGAAGCGTGCCGGCATCCAAACTGTGGATGAACTGACACAGAAGACCGAGGATGAAATGATGAGAGTCCGTAACCTCGGTAAGAAATCATTGAAAGAGGTTA
The DNA here is from genome assembly GCA_963556805.1 of uncultured Bulleidia sp. Taxonomy (GTDB): domain Bacteria; phylum Bacillota_I; class Bacilli_A; order Erysipelotrichales; family Erysipelotrichaceae; genus Bulleidia. The sequence goes on from CAUWCC010000004.1 coordinate 50,373, forward strand.
AGGACAAGCTCATTGAACTCGGACTGGGCTTCAAGTCCTTTGACTGATTAGGAGGAACATACAATGTGGAATCGCAAATTCGGCAGAACTGCTGATCACCGTAAGGCTATGCTCAGAAATCTCGCTACATCTGTCATTCTCTATGGCAAGATCGAGACAACTGAAGCAAAGGCTAAGGATCTCCGTTCTGTAGTCGACGAACTCATTACTCTCGGCAAGAAGGGTGACCTCGCAGCTAGAAGAAGAGCAGCAGCTTATCTCCGTAACGTCACAGACGAGAAGACAGGCAAGACTGTTCTCCAGAAGTTGTTCGATGAAGTAGCTCCGAAGTATGCTGATCGTAATGGTGGTTACACACGTGTCGTAAAGACAGGTGTTCGTAACGGCGACGCAGCTCCGATGGCTTACATCGAATTGGTCTAATTCGCTTAATAGATCACATAAGGGTTGGATATTGTTATCCAATCCTTTTTTCCTCTTACAATGATGCTGGTGACGATATGAGAACAGATTATAAAAGTGGTTTATTGCAGGTTTCTGCAGCTTTACATGAATATTACGGTTTGGAAAGTTCGTATGAAGAAGATGAAATTGTTCAGCAATGGTTACAAGAAAATAAATTTCGGTGTGTGATCGTGTTGTTAGTGGATGCAATGGGATCTAGGATCATGACAAAACATCTGGGTGAACAGTCTTTTTTGAGAAGTCACATGGTAAAAGAAGTAATGTCTGTGTTTCCACCTACTACTACCGCCGCAACTACTGCTTTATTAACAGGTAAGAGTCCTGTAGAGACGGGGTGGTTAGGGTGGAATCAGTATGTACCGGAAATTGATGATCATTTGATTTTATTTCTTGGGAAATCTTACTATACGGATAAGGTATTTCGAGGTTATGCGGAAGAGCATCTTCCTATTCAGTGGCTTCCAGATGCTTTATTAGCAGCAGGTATTCCTGCTGAAACTGTGTGGCCTGTGTTTGGTAAAGTGAATGCTTGTGATTCATTTGGGTCAGAATGCGGTTTAACGGCTGATTTGGCACAATCTGGTGGTTCTAGGTTTATTTATACATACTGGGATGGTTTTGATGATCTGATGCATTTAAATGGCACTATGAGTGATGTTGTAAATAGAACGATAAAGCAGATCGATGCTTCTATCGAAGATCTAGCACACCACCTACCAGAAGATACAGGTCTTTTAGTTATAGCAGACCATGGTATGACAGATATTACATGCTATGACCTAAGGGATGATCTAGAATTATGTCAATACTTCCGTAAAGCACCATCACTAGAACCTCGTGCTTGTATGTTTCATCTGTATTCTGGTACAACATCCTCCTTTATCAAATTATTTCAAAAGAAGTTCAATGATGCATTTGAGATCCTTACAAAAGAAGAAATACTGCAGCAGCAGATCTTTGGAACAGGTCCTATTGAGAAACATGTTCCAGATATGCTTGGTGATGTGATAGCGATCGCAAAGACACCATTATCTCTTTTCTATGGCAAGAAAGGCATGAAAGGGCATCATGCCGGTGGTTTGGTTGATGAACTTATGATTCCTGTCGTTCTGTATCCAAAACCATCTAAAACTGTATATAATGGGAGTCATGAATAAGAAAATATTATGTGCAATGTTAGGTGTTATTCTTCTTTTTACAGGTTGTGGGAAGAAGAAAGAAGAAGGTCCAAAGATAACAGTGTCTACACAGATTAAAGAACCGGTTGCTGGTGATGTATATGAACAGTACACAAAAGCAGTTGAAAATCGTAAAGAGATAGATGACTATACGATCGCTGTCAAGAATAGTTACACAATGTATTATTCAGACGATACGATGTCTGCTTATGACATGGATGAAGTTCTGCAAAGAGATAAAGATACAGCTCATTTAAAGCAGAATATAGATGCAAATGGTATGAGACAAACATTTGATGGTTATTACTACGATGGTCGTCTTTACAATTCCTATAACAACATCACGTATTACGAAGATATGACTTTCAAGGACTTGCTACAAAGCATGCTCGTTCCTGTTACACCTGTCGCATTTCATAAAGATATGGTTCAGGATATCCACGGTGGAAGAGATGCTGAAGGAAATATCAGCTATGTTATTAAACTAGCTGAAAAACAGCTTCCTGCTGTCTTTCAAGATCGTTATGATCAATACGGACTTAATCAATATGATGATCTAGATGTTAAAGAAGGTATCGTAACAGTTACCTTTGATGAAGAAGGTCATTTCATAGGTGAAGAAGCACAGTTTGATACTTCGGTTTCTCTGCAGGGACAAGAAGTATGTGTCATCTATAAATCAAATGTGACATATGTAGAACTTGGTACTACTTCTATCAAATTAACGGATGAACAGAAGAAGGAACAAGCAGCATACGTAAATTTCAAAGATATCGATGTTAGTAAGATCGAAACATATACATCAGATGATGATGCACCAGAAAAGACAGTTACGGATACATTCAAGAAACGTCTTGTGAATCGTCTTGGCTATAAGAAACAAGATGATGGCAAGTATGTAAGTTCCTATAACCAGGACAATGAATCCTATACGATCGATTTCGATTTGCATATCTTTGAATATTCCAACCGCTCGATCCATTACATCTACAACTGGGAGAGCGATACAGGACAGATGGGAGCTTGCTCATTGGACTTTGATACAAAAGTAGAAAGTGATGCATGCAAAGACTCTACTGTCGAAGCAATTCAGGATACAAAATCCTGGCTGGAAATGGAGCTTTACTACTGTGGTCTGACATTGTCAGATCTGCAGTCAGAAGCAAAATAACATAGAAAGAGAGAAGATTATGAGAGCAGTTATTTCAGTAGTGGGTAAAGATAGACCCGGTATTCTCGCCTTCACAGCAACATACTGTGCTGAGAAGAACATCAACATCACAGACGTTACACAGAAGGTTCTTCAGGATCTCTTTACGATGATCATGACAGTTGAAGTTCCAGCAGAGTTGGAAAACAACTTTACAGATATCGTAGCTGAGATCGAAAAGGCCGGCGACGAGCGCGGTTTAAAGATCCATCTGATGCATGAAGGCATTTTCAATGCCATGCATACACTCTAAGAGGTAAATATGGCAATCAGACAAAATAACATTATGGAAACGATCCGCATGATCGATGAAGAATGCCTTGATGTAAGAACGATCACAATGGGTATTTCTCTCCTGGATTGTGCGGACACAGATATCGACCGTTCTTGTGAGAAGGTCTATAACAAGATTGTAACAAAGGCTAAAGACCTTGTTTCAACTGCAGCGGACATTAGCTCCCAATACGGCATACCGATCGTTAACACACGTATTAGTGTGACACCGATCTCTTTGCTTGTAAGTGTTTCTGGTGGTGATCCTGTAAAGTATGCAAAGGCTTTGGACCGTGCTGGTAAGGCATTGGGTATCAACTTCATCGGTGGATACTCTGCTCTTGTACAGAAAGGTATGACACCGGGTGAGGATGCCTTGATTCGTTCTATTCCCCGCGCTTTGAAAGAAACAGATATTGTATGTTCTTCTGTTAACATTGGTTCTACAAAAGCAGGTATCAACATGGATGCAGTAAAGCTCATGGGTCAGATAGTGAAGGAATCAGCAGTGTTAACACAGGATAACATGTGCTTTGGAGCAGCTAAGCTTGTTGTATTCTGCAATGCTGTAGAAGATAACCCATTCATGGCAGGTGCATTCCATGGTGTAACAGAGGCAGATTGTGTCTTGAACATGGGTGTTTCTGGTCCTGGTGTTGTACGTATGGCAATCAAGAAAGCAGGTCCGGATAAGACAATGGATGAGATCGCGGAAGTGATCAAACATACAGCATTCAAGGTCACACGTATGGGCCAGCTTGTAGGTAAGCTTGCATCAGAAAGACTTGGTGTACCGTTTGGTATCGTTGACTTGTCTCTGGCACCAACACCAGCTATTGGTGATTCTGTTGCTCAGATCTTGGAAGAAATCGGTCTTGAAACTTGCGGTGGCCCTGGTACAACGGCATGTTTAGCTATGTTGAACGATGCTGTTAAGAAGGGTGGCGTTATGGCATCTAGTTCTGTAGGCGGACTCTCTGGTGCGTTTATTCCTGTATCTGAAGACCAGGGTATGATCGATGCTGCAAATAAAGGTATCTTGACGATTGAAAAGCTGGAAGCAATGACAGCGGTATGTTCAGTAGGTCTTGATATGATCGTTATCCCAGGTGATACAACAGCTGAAACGATCTCCGCTATCATTGCGGATGAAGCAGCGATCGGCATGATCAATAACAAGACAACAGCATGTCGTTTGATCCCAGCTGTAGGTAAAGAAGCAGGTGAAGTGCTCAACTTCGGCGGTCTGCTCGGCTATGGTCCAGTCATGCCTGTTAAGACATCGAAACCAGATGTCATGGTAAATCGTGGTGGTAAGATCCCAGCTCCAATTCATAGTTTGAAAAACTAACGTAGAAGGCTTGCATGCAGCAGGCCTTTTTTCCTATGATGGAAAAAAGGAAGTAATTGTTTATGATCATGAAAGGCTATATGCTGCCGCATCCTCCCATTATCCTTCCAGAGATAGGAAAAGGGGAAGAGTCTAAGTGTTTAAAGACATTAGACGCATATCATCAGGCGGCAAATGAAATTCAATCTCTGAAACCAGATACCATTATCATTTGTTCACCGCATGCATTGCTGTACAGTGACTGGTTTAATATCTCATCCGGCAGTGAAGCATGGGGTGACTTTAGTACCTACCATTGTCCTCAAGTCATAGAACATGTTAACTATGACACAACATTCATAGAAACGTTTGAACACTTGATACCAGCTGACTTTCCAGCCGGTACTGCCTATGATCGAGAACCTATGCTTGATCATGGCACAATGGTGCCTTTGTACTTTCTTAAAGATCTTTTGCCAAAAACAAAGATCGTGAGGGTGTCATTGAGTGGTTTATCCCTACCGCAGCATTATCAATTTGGTATGTACCTTGCTCGTACTGCAGAACGTCTGAAAAGACGTGTTGTTGTGATTGCTAGTGGTGATTTGTCCCATTGTCAAAAGAAAGATGGCCCTTATGGCTATCGTGCAGAAGGTGTTATGTATGATGAGAAGATCATGCATACGATGGGAACAGGATCCTTTGGGGAATTGTTTACATATGAGCCTAGTTTCTTACAGGCGGCGATGGAATGCGGGCATCGGTCTTTTACGATCATGGCTGGTATGTTTGATCGTATATCTGTAGAGACAAAGGTATACAGTCATGAGGCTCCGTTTGGTGTTGGTTATGGCATCATCTCTTTTACACCAATCAAAAAAGATGACAGCCGGGCTTTCTTGGATAAGTATGAACGGGCAGAGATATTGGAATATGAACAACGTTACAAGAAAGCAGATGAATATGCAAAGCTTGCCTATGAAACCGTGAATGCATATGTGCTTCACAAGCCTCTTCCAAGTCCATCTTGTGCTCTTTCCAACAAAGCAGCAGTATTCGTATCGATCCACAAATACGGAGCTCTACGAGGCTGTATAGGGACCTTAGCACCATGTGAAGAAACAGTAGGAGAAGAGATCATACGCAATGCAATAAGTGCATGTTCGAAAGATCCTCGCTTCAAACCGATCACAACGGATGAATTACTATACTTATCGATCAGTGTAGATGTCTTATCCGAACCTTATCCTGTTTTCTCCATAAATGATCTAGATTGCAAGAAATATGGTGTGATCTGCAGCACAAGAGATGGCCGCCGCGGGGTGTTATTACCGGATATAGATGGGGTCGATACAGTAGAGGAACAGTTAGACATTGCCTGTCAAAAAGGAAGTATCGATCGCATCAATGAAGATGTATTGATGCAAAGATTTGAGGTGATCCGTCATGTCTGAGATCATATGCCAAGTATGTTGTCATCATTGTCACTTACAAGAAGGACAAACAGGGCTATGTAAAGCAAGAACATGCAAGCAAGGTGAAAATGTTCCAACTAACTACGGTCGTATCACTTCTTTATCCTTCGATCCTATAGAGAAAAAACCATTTGTACGTTACTACCCTGGTACAGAGATCATATCGATCGGTTCTTATGGTTGTTCCATGCTATGTCCATTCTGCCAAAACAACATTATTTCTATGGCAAAACAGGATGATATAGGCTGGAAGTACGTATCACCAGAAGACATGGCACAGATCGTACTATCTAACCCAGCTTCTTTAGGATTAGCTTTTACATACAACGAACCGCTGATCAGTTTTGAATATATCATTGATTGTGCAAAGTTATTACGCCCTTATGGTAAAAAGATTGTTGTCGTAACAAATGGTATGGTCACAGATAAAGTATGGTCACAAGTACTACCTTGGATCGATGCTGTGAATATAGATCTGAAAGGAGATCGCGACTTCTATGCGAAAGAACTGCATGGTTCGTATGAACTTGTGCATAACGGTATAGAAAGAGCAGTGCGGCATTGTCATGTAGAAGTGACATCATTGATCATCCCTGGTAAGAACGATAATCCGGAATGGATTCATGCCGAAGCGAAGTTCTTATCATCTCTAGATGAAGAATTTGTTTGGCATCTATCTCGCTATTTTCCAAGGTATAAATACGACATTCCCCCTACCCCAAAGGAAACGTTATATACCTTGCAACATGAAGCACGTAAATACTTGAAATACGTCACGGTCGGCAATATCTAAGGAATCATGCTATACTTTCACATATGAAAGATCTTGTAAAAGAAGTACATGATAAAGCACGGAAAGAGAATGTACCGATCATGAAAGATGATGGTATGAAATTCTTATGTGCATTATTAGAAAAACATAAGGAAGTCAGGGATATCTTAGAGATCGGAACAGCAGTAGGGTATTCTGCTATCAATATGGCACGTATCCGCTGGGATATGACCATAGATACACTGGAAGTCAATCCAGATATGTACGCACAAGCATGCCATAACGTAGAAGCAGCGGGGTTATCGGATCGTATTTCATGTCATTTGATCGATGCAGCATCTTACGTGACCACTAAGCAATATGATCTTGTGTTCGTTGATGCAGCAAAATCCCAATACCGCCGGTATTTAGAACATTTCTACAAGAATACGCACAAAGGTACCATCTTTGTGTTTGATAACCTAAATTTCCACGGTATTGTAGATGATGAATCTTTGTCACATAACCGCAGCACGATCCAAATGATCCACAAGATCAAGAAATTCCGTGATCATATCATCCATGATCCACGTTTCCATACTGTTTTTTATGGAGATGTTGGAGATGGTGTGGCAGTATCTATACGTATAGATGATGAAACAGAGGCTTAGGTCTTTGTTTTCTTTTCCACTGGAAAAAAGGAAACGCAAAAGTTTTCCACAGTGCAAAGTACAAGGGAAGAGATCCCTGGTGGTGTGATGAGGGATCTCACTCTCTCTATACAGCAGAAACAACCGACTTCCCCACTGAAAAACTAAAAATCAGCATCTTTTCCACAGGAAAGATTTTTCTGTGGAGGTTTTTCTGAATGTCAGAATGGAAAGCTGCTATGTTTCCAACAGGAAAAGCGAAGGAGGAAGAAGTTTTCCACGGTATCAAGTACTTTGGAGGATTCGCTTTTTTAGGAACCTCACTTTCTATATACATATTTTGTACGTATGCACCTCAAAATAATTTATGAAACATTTTTCTTTTTGTCTGCAAGATGCGTCTTATTCTCTAGCTGCATAACGAGTAGAGCAAGATATTTTTGAAAAGTATTTTCATCACACTCTGTATTTGATGGAAAAATCTTTTGTGATAGGTCTAGGTATCTAAAGTAAAGTGTTGGTGGAGCTGGTTTATATACAATTTCTCTACTAACGTTAAAACTGCATGAATATCACATTTATTCACATTTTTAGAAAACTGTATATAGGGATTTGATGCTTTTGGAGTGCGTTTTAGATCCGAATTATGTGATATGAGAAAATGTAACAAATGTAACAAGATTGTAAAACAAACAAGAAAACATTTGCATTTTTAGTGAAAATATATTGCAAGATATTACTGAAACAAGTAGAATGGGCACATACTCAAAAGGGAGGACGTTAGTATGAATTGGAAAAGACCTATGTGCTTTGCCTTGGCAGCAGCTATGCTGGCAGGTTGCAGTGCCCCAGCTGGAACAGATTCCGCCTCATCCGATGACGGCTTGCATGTCGTTGTACAGTTTGATGCAGATCTCAATACCATGGACCATAACATGGCATCAGATCAGAACTCCTTCGTCATGCAGACGATGTGTATGTCTGGTCTGACATCTGTAGATGAAGATAATCAACCGCTTCCGGAAATTGCGGAAAAGTGGGATATCAGTGATGATGGTAAGAAATACACCTTCCATCTCTCCAAAGATGCAAAGTGGTCGGATGGAACACCGATCACAGCAGCAGACTTTGTATATGGCTGGCAGCGTTTGGTAAACCCCGAAACCGCATCAGAATACGGCTTCATCCTTGATACGATGCACATTAAGAATGCTGCAGAGGTCAACGCAGGTGAAAAACCACTGGATGCACTTGGCGTAAAGGCTGTAGATGATTATACATTGGAAGTAGAGTTGGATCTTCCGTGTGAATTCTTCCTCAGCTTGCTTGCATTCCCAAGTATGTTCCCGGTCAACCAAGCATTCTATGAAGCACATGAAGATACATATGCACAATCAATTGATGACCTTCTCTTCAGTGGACCATATGAAATGTCCGACTGGTCACAGGGTAGTGAATACACATTTACAAAGCGTGATGATTACTTCAAAGAAGACCCTGAAGCAGCTGAGTCTGTCACATTTAAGTTCATTCAAGATACACAGTCCGCACTGCTTGCATATGAGCAGGGTGACATCAATGTTGTAAAGCTTCAGTCAGAACAGGTAGATCAGTATAAAGATACAGAAGGCTTTGAGAATAAGATGACTGGTTTCCTTTGGTATCTCATGATCAATTTAACAAACCAGACACTGCAGAATGATGATCTTCGCGCTGCATTGGCATATGCAACAGATAGAGAAACAATTGCTACAGATGTGTTGAAAGATGGTTCTATCGCAGCAGAGGGTCTGATTCCAAGAGAATTGGCTAAGAATGCGGAAGGTAAGGACTTCCGTGATGCAGCAGGACCACTTACAGAATATGATCCGGCAAAGGCTAAGGAACATTACGATGCAGCTGTAAAGGCGCTTGGTAAAGATCCTACTGTAGAGCTCTTGTTCGAAGACTCTGAAGCCTGTAAGGCTGTTGCAGAGAATCTTCAGGCACAGTGGCAGAAAGCATGTCCTGGTTTGACAGTTACTTTGAACTCTAAGCCTAAGAAGACAAGACTTCAGTTGCTGGATCAGCAGGCATTTGAAGTATGTCTGACAAGATGGGGCCCTGACTATGGTGATCCTCAGACATATATGGATCTCTTCACATCAACAAATGGTGCTAACAATGATGGTAAATATGCAAACCCTGACTACGATGTATTAGTAAATGCAGCAAGTTATGGGGACGTGGCTTCCGATCCTGTTAAGAGATGGGAAAACTACATGAAGGCAGAAAAGATCATTGTTCAGGATGATCACGGTGTCATCCCGGTATATCAGAATGGCGGTGCCATGATGATCGATCCAAAACTCGAAGGCATCAAGTTCCACAGTGCTGGTGTTGACGATTACCGCAACATCCACGCAGTGGAATAACAATAATGCAGACAGGGCGTGAGACATGGCTCTCATGCCCTGTATTGTGATAGGGGGTAATTATGTGGAAATATATCGCAAAACGTGTACTGATCAGTGCGGGTGCTCTACTTGCTATCGTCTTTGTTCTATTCCTCATGCTGGACCTCATGCCAGGTTCACCATTCAATGACGAAAAGCTGACGGAAACACAACGTGCACTTCTGTATACAAAATACGGCCTGGATGACCCATTCCTCATCCGTTTCATCAAGTACCTCGGCAACATGCTGAGAGGTGACCTTGGTGTATCTTATGTCATTAACAAAAACAAAGCTGTCTCTGAATTGATCAGCGGACCATTGCTGCTGTCCCTTAACCTTGGTGCTAGAGCCATGATCTTAGGTACGATCATCGGTCTTGTCTTCGGTATCATTGCAGCGCTGAAACATAACACATGGATCGATAACGCCTTCTCAGCACTATCTGTAGTAGGTGTATCCGTACCATCTTATGTATTTGCTTTACTGCTGATGTTCTTCGTTGGCTTCAAACTGAAATGGACACCCTTGTTGTACAGTGCTAAGAACTTCAATGCCTCGCTCATCCTGCCGATGATCGCCTTGGCAATGTTCCCAATCGCTAACATCTCACGTTTTACAAGATCAGAGATGGTAGATGTATTGAATTCCGATTATGTACAGCTTGTGCAAGCCAAAGGTGTCAAGTCAAAAGATCTTGTTATTCACCATGCTTTACGTAATACATTGATCCCGATCATCACGATCATGGGCCCGATCATGGTAAACCTGTTGACAGGATCTATGGTCGTTGAAAAAGTATTTGCGATCCCCGGCATCGGTATGATGATGGTACAGGCAATCCAAAGTAATGACTATAACGTCGTCATAGCATGTGCCTTCGTTTATTCCTTGTTGTATATCGTCACTATGTTGATTATCGATATCCTCTATGGCGTTATCGACCCGCGCATCCGTGTAGCAAAGGAGGGTTAATATGAGTGAGAAAATCGTAGAACAGTCACTTCCACTTGCAAATGATGATGACTTCACTGTCGAAGACTTTGTATTTGTGCAAGAAGGGGAAAGATTGAAAGACCGTACATATGCAGATACTTCTTACTTTAAAGATGTACTGCATGCCTTCTTTAAAAACAAAGGTGCAGCGATAGGTCTTGTTATCATTATCTTGATCATTCTCTTTGCTATCTTTGGTCCTATGGTATCTGGTCATGCATTTGATGAGATCATCAACGCCCACCAGAGTTTACCGCCAAAGATCCCGTTCTTATCCAAACTCGGTATCTTCAATGGTGTAGAGAATGGTAAAGATATATATGCAGCAAAGGGTGTAGATATCGCTTATTGGTTTGGTACAGACACAAGCGGCAGAGACTTGTTTACAAGAGTATGGCAGGGCACACGTATTTCTTTGACGATTGCTCTAGCAGCCGTTGTGATCGATATCGTGATCGGTATGTCATATGGTCTTATCTCTGGATACTTCGGCGGTAAGGTAGATATGGTCATGCAGAGATTTGCTGAGATCTTGAACGGTATCCCAACACTTGTTGTTGTTACACTTTTAGGTCTTGTATTACCGGGTGGTATTACTTCGATTATCTTTGCCTTGATGATCACAGGTTGGATCGGTATGCAGCGTATTGCGAGAGCAGAAGTATTGAAATTAAAGGAAAGTGAATACATCTTGGCATCTAGAACACTTGGTGCAAGTCATTTCTCCATTATCTTCAAGGACATCATGCCGAATATCTTTGGACAGTTGATCATCATGTCAATGTTCTCCATTCCAAATGCTATCTTTACCGAAGCATTCTTATCATTCGTCGGTCTTGGTATTGAACCGCCGGCAGCTTCCCTTGGCTCCTTGATCGCCGAGGGATACAAATCCTTGACAGTGCATCCATTCCAGATTTCTTCCGCTGTCATCGTATTGGCATTGCTCATGTTGAGCTTCAACTTGTTTGCAGATGGTCTTAGAGACGCATTTGACCCTAGTCAGAAGAGAGGATAGGTATTGTTTATGACAGAAAAGAAAGACAAGAAAGACCGTGTGTTGTCGATCAGAGATCTGAATATCTCTTTTGAGACAGCAAATGGTAAGGTAAACGCGATCCGTGGTGTCAGAATGGATCTGTTTAAAGGGGAGACCATTGCCATTGTAGGTGAATCTGGTTCTGGTAAATCTGTCACCGTGAAAGCCATCATGGGAATCTTGGCAGGTAATGGTAAGATCGAAAGCGGACAGATCAACTATACCTATACTGATGAGAATGGGGAGCGAAAAACAGAAGATCTAACAAAGTTGTCACAGAAGCAGATCCGTTATCGTTTCTGCGGAAAGCATATTGCTATGGTGTTTCAGGACCCTATGACCTCTTTGGATCCTACGATGACGATCGGTGATCAAATCATGGAAGGTATGATCTTGCACAAACATCTGTCAAAGAAAGAAGCATCGGTCAAAGCCAAGGAATTATTGGAGAAGGTAGGTATTACAGATCCAGAGAAACGTTTCTCACAATACCCCCATCAACTATCAGGCGGCATGAGACAACGTGTTGTCATTGCCATTGCATTGAGTTGCGACCCTGATATCCTGATCTGTGATGAACCTACAACAGCTTTGGATGTAACGATCCAGGCTAAGATCTTGGAATTGATCAAAGAGATCCAGGAAAAGAATGGTTTCTCTGTTATCTACATTACTCATGACCTTGGTGTCGTTGCCAAGGTTGCGGATTATGTAGATGTTATGTATGCCGGCAGGATCATTGAGAAAGGTAGTATTGATGAGATCTTCTATGAACCACGTCATCCGTATACATGGGGTCTGTTAGCTTCTATGCCGGATACAGATACAGACTCTACAAGATTGTTTGCTATCCCTGGTACACCTCCTAACCTCTTGGAAAAGGTGCAGGGAGATGCTTTTGCCCCACGTAACCCTTATGCCATGAAGGTAGACTTCTTGGCAGAACCCCCTATGTTTAACGTTGGAGGACAGCATCGTGTAGCAAGCTGGTTGTGCGACCCCCGTGCTCCTCATGTAGAAATGCCGGAACAGTTGAAAAAGAGGATTGCAAAGATGAAAGGAGTGAATGGTCATGACGTTGTGTGAGAAGGAACCATTGCTGCATGTAGAAGGTTTGAAGCAGCACTTTCGCATCAGCCGTAGTTATACAACAAAGGCTGTAGATGGAATCAGTTTTGATATCTATCCAGGTGAAACATATGGTCTGGTAGGTGAATCTGGTTCTGGTAAATCAACGACCGGTCGTGCCATTATCCGCCTCTATGAACCAACAGACGGCAAGATCATCTTTGATGGCCATGATATTAGTCATAAATTAAATAAAGAAACAGAACGTTACCTTCGTACAAACATGCAGATGATCTTCCAGGACCCTATGGCATGTCTTAACCCCCGCAAGAAGGTAAAGGAGATCATTGCCCAAGGTTTGGAAATCCCACATTTATGCAAAACAAAAGAAGAGTTGGATGAGAAAGTGTATGCCATTTTGGATAAAGTAGGACTGTCAAAAGAACAAGCACTGCGTTACCCCCAGCAGTTCTCCGGCGGTCAAAGACAGCGTATTGGTATTGCTAGAGCCTTGGTGATGAATCCTAAGCTGGTCATTGCCGATGAAGCTATCTCAGCTTTGGATGTATCTATTCAGGCCCAGGTCGTCAATTTGATGAAAGACTTGCAGGAAGAACTTGGTACAACATATCTATTCATTGCCCATGATCTTTCCATGGTGAAATATATCTCAGACCGCATTGGCGTTATGCATTTGGGCCATATTGTTGAAACAGGCACGACCGATGAGATCTTCAGTCATCCTATCCACCCATATACAAAATCATTGCTGAGTGCGATCCCCCATCCTGATCCTCATCTGGAAAAACATCGTACAGCACTGCAATATGATAAAGATGCAGAAGGAGTAGATTATACAAAAGGTATCATCCATCAAGTGACAGAAACACATTCTGTCTTAGCAACGGATGAGGAATATAGAAAATGGACGAAAGAGAGCGACTAAAGCTCTCTTTTTACTATGTTTTACAAAATGACGGGTATTATTACTATATATTAGTAATATAATGTAAGCGGTTATAAGAATAGAGAGGTTTCGAAATGGAAAAGCATCAGTCTGATATTTTAAGACAATTTAAATTGAATGGAAATGCCGTAAGTTGTGAGCCATACGGCACAGGTCACATCAATGATACATATCTTGTTGTGACAGATACAGGAGTTCGTTATATCCTGCAGAGATTGAATACGAATGTATTTAAAGAACCGCTCGTTGTTATGAATAATATCGAAAAGGTAACAGCGCATTTGGGTAAGAAGTGCAAGGATCCAAGAGAAGTTCTTCATCTTGTTTATACAACAGATGATAAGTGCTACTTGGAAGATGAGACAGGTTTCTACCGTGTTTATGATTTTGTAGAGGATTCTGTATGTGTACTTCGTCCGACAAAGAGTGATTTTGAACAGTGTGCTGTAGCATTTGGTAAGTTCCAGTATGATCTTTCTGATTTCCCAGCTGAAGAGTTGGTAGAAACGATTCCAGATTTCCACAATACACCAAAGAGATTCAAGGATTTTGAAAAGGCTGTAGAAGAGGATATTGTTGGTCGTGTAGCAACTGCTCAGGAAGAGATTGCATTTATTAAAGAACGTGAACCATTTACACATGTATTGATGGATGCACACAAGGAAGGTAGATTACCGCTTCGTGTCAGCCACAATGATACAAAGTCCGATAACGTTATGCTGGATGCGGAAACACATAAGGCGTTGTGTGTGATTGACTTGGATACGATCATGCCTGGTTTTGCTGTAACAGACTTTGGTGATTCGATCCGTTTTGGTGCAAGTACTGCATTGGAAGATGAGCCTGATTTGAATAAGGTACATCTGGATATGGATCTCTACAATACATATATCAAGGGTTTCCTTGCTGGTAATAAGGGCAGCATGGAACCTGGTGAGATCGAACTCTTGGCAGAGGGTGCTAAGATGATGACTTTGGAATGTGGTATGCGTTTCTTGGCAGACTATCTGCAGGGTGATACATACTTCAAGACAGCATATCCGGAACATAATCTTGTTCGTGCACGTACACAGATCAAGCTTGTTAAGGAAATGGAAGAACATTGGGATGAGATGAAGGAGGCAGCACACAATGCGTGACATTACATTGGTTGTTATGGCCGCTGGAATGGGAAGCCGTTTTGGTGGATTGAAGCAGATCGAAGCAGTTACAGATGATGGTGAAGGTATTCTTGATTTCTCTGTAAGAGATGCCAAGAGAGCTGGTTTTACAAAGGTCGTATTTGTTATCAAGCATGAGATCGAAGATGTCTTTAAGGAATATGTAGGCGATAGAATTTCTAAGAAGATTAAAGTTGAATATGTGTTCCAGGATCTTCATGATCTGCCGGAAGGTTTCACATGTCCGGAAGATAGAACAAAGCCTTGGGGAACAGGTCAGGCAGTATTGGCTTGCCGTGATGTTGTACATGAACCATTTGCTGTTATCAATGCGGATGACTACTATGGTATGCATGCATTTGATGAAATCGCTGCTTACTTGCAAAGTGAACCGGAAGATTACTGCATGACAGGTTTTAGATTGACAAATACATTGTCTGAGAATGGTACAGTATCTAGAGGTGTATGTGATATCAAGGATGGTTATCTGGAAAAGGTGACAGAACGTACAAAGATCAAGGCTTGCAAGTACACAGAAGATGGTGAGACTTGGGTAGACCTGTCTCCGGATACAGTTGTATCTATGAACCTATGGGGCTTCACACCGGATTTCTTTGATGATCTGGAATCTGGTTTCAAGTCTTTCTTGGAAACATCTTCCAGCAATATCAAAGCAGAGTACTATCTCCCTACAGCTGTTACAAATGTGATCAACAGTGGTAAGAAGAAAGTCCGTGTATTTGTTGCTGAAGATCAGTGGTATGGTATGACATATCCGGAAGACAAGCAGCTTGTCATGGATGCAATGAAGAAGATCTCTCTCATTGACCACGACTAATAGAACGTAATAACGGCACAGTTCCTATGAGCTGTGCCGTATTTTTGCGTATAAATAACAAAAAAGAGATTCCGAAGAATCTCTTTCATGGCGCCTCAAACAGGACTCGAACCTGTGACACCCTGGTTAACAGCCAAGTGCTCTACCGACTGAGCTATTGAGGCATGCTTTGCTAAGCACAAATATTATTATAGGCACTGTATGAAGAAAATGCAATGACAAAGTTATAAAAAGTTAAAGATTTGATACATGGAATCTCTAATACAACAAAAAAGAGATTCCGAAGAATCTCTTTCATGGCGCCTCAAACAGGACTCGAACCTGTGACACCCTGGTTAACAGCCAAGTGCTCTACCGACTGAGCTATTGAGGCATTGCTCTTTACTAAGTGCAAAAATATTATATGAAACTCATGACAGAAATGCAACAGTTTTTTACATGTTTTTTAGAGCTAGTTGAATTGCAAAACTCAATGCAAGAGATCTATTGCAATAAATTAGGCAAAGA